>JAGVHJ010000345.1 GCA_020056645.1 Desulfobacterales bacterium | reverse complement strand
TGAAGGCCATCAACGAACTGTTGGAAGAGATCGAGGGACTTGAGCCCATGCCCGCCGTGGTGCAAAAAATCATGGAAAAGGTCAAGGACCCCCAGTGCGGCATGTCGGAACTCGCCGATCTTATTCTGTTTGATCCCATGTTGACCGCCACGGTGTTGAAGAGCGTTAATTCCGCCTTCTATGCATTGCAACGGAAGATCGATTCTGTTCAGGAGGCCATTACCGTTTTGGGCATCAACCAGGTGGTCGATATCGTTATTTTGAAATCGGGCGCTAGAAATTTTAAACCGGAACAGAAGGGCTATGGACTCTATGAGGGTGCGCTCTGGAAGAGCGCCGTTGTTTCGGCGGTGATCGCAAGGGAGCTGGCCCAGAGGCTAAACGCCCCGAATATCCACCTGATTTTCACGGTGGCCCTTATTAAAGATATCGGGAAGATGGTTCTTGACCGGTTTGTCGCAGGCGCCATTGACAAAATACAGGCGCTCGTCCACGACAAGGGATACAGTTTCAGAGAAGCGGAAAAAAAGATCATCGGCGTCGATCATGCGGAAATTGGGGCCTATCTTGCGAATAAATGGGGCTTCAGCCCTGAGATGGCGTCGATCATCCGAAACCATCATCTGAACAATCATCGTCAGGAAAATATTGAAACAGATATTATCTATTTGACGGACAACATCTTGATGATGATGGGCGTCGGCGTCGGAGAAGATGGGCTCGCCTATCGGTTTCATGAAGATGTGCTTCTTAGGCTTGGGATAACACCTGATGATCTTCAGTGCATCATCGCCGATTGCGGGGAGGCCTTGAAAAAAATAGATTCGCTCATCAGCACGATTTGATTAAGGCCGCTTTAAAAATTGGGTTTTATGCAACTATTCAGTATGGCCGAGTTTTTGCCAGTTCAGCAAAAAGCCAAGAAGCTCCCGAAAAAAATAGGGAACGAACAAAACGGGTTTTTCGCCATCTTGATGAAACGCTGCTGAATGGTTACGGTTTTATTAGCACTCTGGAGGCAACACTACATGGCGTATAAAGTCTTAATTGTCGATGATTCCCAGCCCATGCGATCCGTGATAAAAAAAACGATCAAAGCGTCGGGCTTTGGCGGGGCGGAGTTTTTCGAAGCGGCGAATGGTCAGGAGGCCCTCTCGATTCTGAAAAGCCAGTGGCTCGATATTGTTGTGACCGACTACAACATGCCCGAGATGAACGGCGTCGAGCTGATCGCGGAGATGAAAAAAGATGAGATGATCAGGACAATTCCGGTTCTCATGATAACAACCGAGGGAAGCCGGTCAAAGATCGATGAATTCATTCAACTGGGCGCCGCGGGATATATCAAAAAACCATTTACACCAGAGGCGATCAAGGCAAAACTCACCGAGATACTGGGAGGTTCGCATGATGATAAAGGCGTTGAAGAAAGCGATAACAGCCTCGATTTCTGATGTTCTTGAGACCATGTTTTTTATGGTGATTGAATTTCATGAATCGGACGCAAGCGACCGATTAACGATTCTCGCAAGACCCAATCTCCGAGGCTGCACCCTTCAATTCACGGGACCATTTTCAGGCGAGTTCACGCTCATCGCTCCCGAAGATCTATTTCGGGAGATGGCCGTTGACTTCATGGGCGAAAGTCCGGAAAACATCACCGTCGAACATGCGGAAGGCACGCTGAAGGAGGCGGTCAACATGATCGCCGGCAACACCTTCGCCCATTACGATGACACCCTGGTGTTCAGTGTTGGAATCCCTGAAGTGATGAAACCGGCGGATATTAAGAGCGTTTTTGAATGCGGCGGGAAGGAGTCCCTCTTTTTTAAGGTGATGACCGGAAAAAGTGAAATCGTACTTAAAATGGTGATCCGACAATGACCCTGGATGGACAGCCCATCAATCATAAAATTAAGGTGCTGGTGGTCGACGATTCCGCTATCGTGAGAAAGGCGATTCAGGAAGAGTTGTCGCGGGAGAGGGATATCTCCGTGGTCGGAACCGCGCCGGATCCTTATGTGGCAAGAGATAAGATTCTCTCCCTTGATCCGGATGTCATTACCCTTGATATCGAAATGCCTCGGATGGATGGCCTCACGTTTTTAAGGAAATTGATGAAGTACCATCCGATTCCCGTCATCATCGTGAGCTCTTTGACTGCTTCCGGAAGCAAAATGGCGCTGGATGCGCTCTCATTCGGGGCGCTCGAGGTGGTGTCAAAGCCCAGCGCCTCCTATTCGGTGGGAGACATGGGGCTTCAGCTTGCGGAAAAAATCCGGGCGGTTTCGACGGTCAATATGTTGGCTCTCCGGAAAGAGGCCATGCGGGAAAGAGAAGGCGGATCTGAAATCCGGACGGTTTCAAGCGCGCTGTCCGAGACCACCAATAAGATCATCGCCATCGGGGCCTCCACAGGGGGAACAGAGGCCTTGAAAACCGTTTTGACACGGATGCCCGCCAATGCTCCTGGGATTGTCGTGGTTCAACACATGCCCGCGAAATTCACCACCTCTTTTGCGGAACGGCTCAACACCCTCTGTCAGGTGAGGGTCAAGGAGGCCGCGGATGGTGATTCCGTGTTAAACGGCCAGGTTCTCATCGCTCCGGGGAATTTCCATATGCTGTTGAAAAGAAGCGGGGCCCGCTATTATGTGGAGGTCAAAACCGGCCCCCTTGTGCATCACCAGAGGCCCGCCGTGGATGTGCTGTTTAAATCGGTCGCCAAGTTCGCCGGAAGTAACGCCGTGGGGGTGATACTGACGGGGATGGGAGCCGATGGCGCAGCCGGAATGGCGGCCATGAAAGCTTCAGGCGCTAAAAACATCGCCCAGGACGAAAAGACATCCGTTGTGTTCGGCATGCCCAAGGAGGCCATTAAAACAGGGGCCGTGGACCAGGTCCTCCCCATCGACCACATCGCCCATGCGGCCCTCTCCATGGCTGGTTCACCCAGGAAGAAGGATGGATAGTCCTTCTTCCTGTAGATACCGCGTCACACCTTCATACCGATGACGGCCTTTGACATTTTTACAAGCTGGCCCACCGCACTTTTTTTATGTTGCATGATGGTTTCGTAGAGGGCGTCATGATCCTTTGGTGGAACGAATTGCACCTCTTTTTTCTTCAATTGAATGGCCCCTTGTTTACAGGTTGGGACGCACAAGCCGCATCCGATACACCGTTTCAGGTCCACGGGTGTGGCTTTCCGTTTCTTTTCGTCAAAGGCGATGGCGTTCATCTGGCATCGTTTCACGCATCGTTTACAGCCGTTGCAGGCGCTTTCATCAAGCACAGCATAAAAATTACTGGCCGAAAAATCAACGGGTCTGGGCATGAAATTTATCATTTCCATGATGCCGCAGCAGCAGTTGCAGCAAGAACAGACATACTGGGGTTCCTGCATGGCGCTGCCAATTAAAACCAGACCCTCTTTTTCGTTCTGGTTCAGGATCTCCATCGCCTCCTCTTTATCGATGGCTCTTCCCCAGTTGTTTCGAACATAGGAGTCTGAAAAATCCCTGAAGCCCATGCAAACCTCCCTTCTGTCGGTAACCTTGCACGGGTCGCCAATGATATCTTTTCCTTTCTTACAAATGCAGTCGGTAATACAGATTTTCCCGTTCGCCCGTTCGACAATCTCTCGGATCTGATCGTATGTGGCGATATTCTGGGTCAGGGGCAGGCTTCTGTTGACGGGAACCACCCGCATCTGGGGCACTTCCGTGGAAAGATACTCAAGGGCGAACCGTTCGATCATATATTTATGGGTGTCGAGAAAAAAGGCGGGGTTCAACTCTTTCACCTGCATCTCAAACATGCCAATGACAAAAGGATGCAGCGCATATAACGGTTTGTTCTCTTTGAATTTTAAAAAGATCGTGCCTTTTTTCTCCATGGCTGAAAGGAGTTCAAGAAATCGGGACTCCTCTTGAAATCCGTTTTTTTTCGCTTTTCCCCATAGCGCCTCAGCAGACTCGAATTTGTAGCTCAGGGTGAGAGCGGCCTTCGCTTCCTCTGCGGTGAACATCGCTTTTAAAATTCTCATTTCTGTTCCGGTCAGGGTTCCTGGATATCCAACCGGCTGTTTGTCCAGGTGTCTCTTCAGCTGCTTGTAGATGGCATTGGCATCCATAAAGAAATGGATCTTTTTCTTCAGGCCTAAATAGGGTGCTTTCATGGAAATCTCCTTTTTTTCTCCATTATTCTAACGAATGGCGCTCCTTTTTAAATCGTGGGTAACTATTCAGCACCTATTCATCAATAGGGCGAAAAGCCCATTTTGTTCGTTCCGGCCTTTTTCCCGGGAGCTTCTTGGCTTTTTGCCGAACTGGCGAAAACTCGGCCTGAAGGCCTCAAACCGTTCGCCCGTTTTAACGCAAAAAGCCTTCGATGCTCTCATCCGAAAAAAAGCAAATGTCACTTCACAAAAGGGCCTTTTCACCACTAAAACAAGACCACACTGAATAGTTACAATCGTGGCGCTGAGTTTAACAAACGATTTGTCGATTGTCAACTGTCGACAATTTTTCTATCATGGGAATCGCTTGTAGAATAGGGCTTGGTGAGTTATTTAAGTAATAGCTTGAATTAATTATCAATGCCTCCGGCGGCCCGCTTTTAAAAAGCGGGGCAAAT
>JAGVHJ010000409.1 GCA_020056645.1 Desulfobacterales bacterium | reverse complement strand
TATATGTCATGTGAAAATGACCTGGGAATCGCGGACGCACTTGGAAATGTGTTCGAGTGGACTCTGGATGCGTATCGTCCTTCAGTCGCAGGTGAAAAACCGATTTCACCCCATCATATCGTCAAAGGGGGAAGTTTTATCTCCGACAACACGGTGAGGCTCTTTAGCCGGTTCATGTTCAAACCCGATTTTACGGCAAACATCATCGGATTTCGGTGTCTTGCGGATTAACACTTATCAACCCTTTTCAAGGAGACACGCGTGTCACAACAGATCACCACACGAATAGAGAATTTAAGAAAACGAATGCACGAAGGCGGAATAGACACGGTCATGATCATGTCCGACGAAAACAGGCGCTATCTGAGCGGTTTTACCGGAAGGGACTCCCAATTCGATGAATCGTCGGGAGCGCTTTTCATTACAGGGGAAAGACTTCTCTTCGCAACCGATTCGAGGTTCACCGAGCAGGCGGCGAAAGAGGCCCCGCTGTTTGAGATCTATTGTTACAAGATCGGACTGGCCAAAGAACTTTTCGACATTCTCTCACTTCTGAACACCAGGCGTCTGGGCTATGAAGCACGACGACTCTCCTGTCATCAGCACCAGGAGATGGTGGATACGATGCATTCAAATGCGTCGCCGGTCACCCTGGTTGCGGTCGACGCCTCGCTGGAAACCCTAAGGAGTGTCAAGGAGGAGGCCGAAATAGAGCTAATCCGGAAATCGCTTGCACTTGCCGAACAGGCCTTTATCGAGGTTAAAAAAGAGATACGGCCCGGCATGACAGAAAAAAATCTTGCGTGGAAACTGGAGCAGGCTTTGAGAAATGGCGGCGCCGATGGGCTCTCCTTTCCCTCCATCGTGGCTGCGGGCGAAAACAGCGCCCTGCCCCACGCCATCCCCGGTGAAACGGCCATCCGTGAAGGGACGCAGCTTCTTTTTGACTGGGGCGCCTTGCTGAACGGGTATTGTTCGGATATCACGAGAACCCTCTTTATTGGAGAGCCCGACAACCGTTTCGAACGAATTTTCCACACGGTCCTCGACGCCAATCAAAAAGCCATTCAGGGAATCCGGGCCGGCGTGAGTGGAAAGGAGGTAGATCGTATGGCGAGATCTCATATCGAGGCCATGGGCTATAAAGAGTATTTCGGCCACGGCCTGGGTCATGGTGTTGGATTGGCCGTCCACGAACCGCCGAGACTGAGCCCGCTTAAGGAGGATATCCTGCGACCCGGCATGGTGGTCACCGTGGAGCCAGGCATCTACATTCCGGGATGGGGTGGCGTCAGACTCGAAAATCTCGTCGTGGTGAGGGAAGAGAGCGCGGAAGTGCTGAACACCATCGAGTGCGCGCCTTATCGTGTGGAGTGTCTCTGATGAAGGAGCTGGATCTTTTCGTCGACCGGTTTATCGCCTTTCTCACCATCGAAAAGGGGCTCGCCCGGAACACGATTGAATCCTACGCCCTTGATATCGCCCGGTTTCTCGATTTCTTAAAGAGAAACGACATTCACACTCTCTCCGGCATCGATACCCCGGTTATCATCAAGCACATCATTGATCTGAGAGAGTCGGGGCTTGAACCCAGATCGCGGGCCCGACACCTCGCGGCCCTGAGGGGTTTTTTCAGATACCTGGTCAAAGAGAAGGTCATCTCAAACGACCCTTCCCGCATCATCGACATCCCAAAAACCGGACTCCACCTTCCAGATGTCCTGACAGTTGAGGAGATCACGGCGCTCATGGACGCGCCGGATACGAAAAAGCACAAAGGGGTGCGAGACGCGGCCATGATCGAGCTGACCTATGCCGCTGGCTTGAGGGTTTCCGAACTCGTTCATCTGGAAATGGTCCATGTCCATCTGGAAGCTGGATTTATAAGGGTGTTTGGAAAAGGAAGCAAGGAGCGGATCATTCCCATCGGCAGTTACGCCAAGACCAAGGTGGAAACCTACATCAATCAGGCGAGGCCGCTGCTGCTAAAAAATGGGGTGAGCCCCTATCTCTTTTTCGCACGAGAAGGGAAACCCATGACCCGGCAGGGCTTCTGGAAGCTTTTAAATAAGTACGCGCTGACGGCCAAAATCCAAAAACATCTGACGCCCCACACGTTACGACACTCTTTCGCCACCCATCTTCTGGAAGGAGGGGCCGATTTGCGGTCGGTCCAGACCATGCTGGGCCATGCGGATATCTCAACCACCCAGATCTACACCCATGTCACCGGCAAACAACTCAAGATGGTTCATGAAAAATATCATCCCCGGGGGTGATGGAGCCCGACTCGCCAAATGCATCCGAAATTAATTTATTGTTTTTTAAGGATAATCATGGTGATATCATCATGAACCTGAAAAAAAGAGAGCGACGCCAATACGCGATCCCTGATTTCCTGAGCAGATGCGCCCCTGGAGCCTTTTAAAATGTCGATGAGCCGCTCTTCCGAGAACATCTCTGAACCCCCTTTTTTCGCCTCTGTAACGCCGTCCGTATAAAGAAGAAGCGCATCATCTTTATCGAGACTCAAACTCTTGTCGCTATGGACTTCCCCCATGTCCCAGGGAGAGAGCCAGATACCCGCGCTCTCTACCACCTCCACGGCTTCTTTTTGGGCCCGGTAAATCAACAGATTCTGATGAAGCCCGGAAAAAAGAATGGTCCCCTCTTTTTCAAAAGAGAGGGCGGTGATGCTCATATACTTGTCTTCTTTCATCTGTATGATGTTATGCTTGATCGACCGGTCGACCTTATGAAGAAGTCTTGAGGGCGTGACCCCTGGATCATTTCTCACCACTGTCTGAATGGCGGTCTGAACCATCATCATGATCAGCCCAGCAGGCACGCCGTGGCCGGAAACATCACCGATGATAACCCACTCTTTTACAGGAGTATTGATCACATCGTAATAGTCTCCCCCTACCTCATCCGCGGGTTTCATATAGGCGGAGATATCGAATCCCGAAATGGAGGGATTCTCCGGAAGAAGGACGGTCTGAATATTTGCTGCGATTTTCATTTCCGTCTGCAACTTCGCCGCATTTTCACGATGGGAGATGAGCCGGGTATTCTCAATTGAAATGGCCGCCTGGGCCGCAAGTATCCGCAGGATTTCGAGCCGAGCCGGGATAAACGCGTTGCTCAGGGAATTATTTTCAAGATAGATAACTCCGGCGCTCTTTCCCTTATGGACAATAGGCGCACATAGAATGGATTTGGGGCGTTTCTTCTGGATATAGGGATCATTGACAAACCGGTTGTCGGAGGAAGCGTCGCTCAGCACAATATCCTGGCTGGTGATCGTGACATAATTGACGATGGAGATGGCAAGAGAGGTGTTTCCTTCAAGGGGAAGCGCGTTCAATACCTAGATGGGTTCATCCACCTCTCCCATGGCTTCGATATAGAGTTGATTGTCTTCCTCGTTTTTTAACAGAAGGCACCCTCTCTGAGCGCCTGCATTCTCTATGGAAAGGGTCATGATTTTCTCAAGGAGATGGCTGAGCTCCACTTCCCCCGAGAGGCTCTGGGAAGACTTGATAACCGTCGACAAATCAAGCACGTCTGTTCCGGCGGATGGGGCAGTGGCTAAGAGCGATTTTTTCCTCAGTTGTTCAGAAGCACCGGATGGAGAGGATAGATCCAAAAAAAGCGTGGGATATTCTTCCTCCAGAAAGGCGACCTTTTCCGATGCGCCATATGTTTTATAGCAGCTCTTGGCCTGCTTCATATATTGCCGGGCTGTCTCCACGCGGCCCAACTCCTGTTCAAGAAGAGCCGCCCGTTCATATGCGATGCCCTCATTCTGGAGATAACCGTTTGCGTGGGCCGATCGGATGGCCTCCAGGTAAAACGCTTTCGCCTTTTCATATTTTCCCATGCAGCGGGCCAGCTCCGCTTCGATGATCCGGTATTTGTGAAAAAAATTATCCGGGCAGGTTTTGGCCCACGCTTTCATCTGCTTCTGATTTCTCTTGATAAAAGCCATGTGCGCCTGTTTTTTCTCGCCCGGTACGTAGAGATAAAGCGCCGCCATGGCGAGCGATGCATAAAAATTGGCCTCAGGCACATAGATGCTTCCGGTGGCGATTTTCTCCTTGGTGAGACGGTACAACTCTTTTGCAGGCGTCTCGCACTCCCGGTATTTGCCAAAAAAGTAAGAGACCCGTATTTTTGTCAGGTAGTAGTAGTACATCCCCAGATTGTTATTCTCTCGCTGATAGAACGAGAGCTGTTCTTCTTCGTTATAGTCGATAGAATTGAGGGAGCCCCGTCCATGGGTGACGCCTTTCAGACATTTGCAGAGTTGGACGTTGTCCATGAAACGCCTTGCCATGAAGGGGTCTTTGTTGCCAAACTGAAAATTTCTATATTTTTCATATTCATCAAGAATATCATCCAGGTTATCTCCGATCATGATGCGGGTCACCGCGAGCATGTTGATGCTGAGGCTGCTGTAAATAAGATCTCCCCGCTCAACGCCGATCTTATAAGCCTCCCGATAGAGATTGAGATCATGTTTCGCGTGTTTTTTCCAGTGCTGGATGAACATGGTGTACATGAATTTGATCTTGGAGCTACTCGAAAGACCCACG
>JAGVHJ010000205.1 GCA_020056645.1 Desulfobacterales bacterium | reverse complement strand
GTCAAAGATGTAGCCAAAGAACTGAAACTGGACTGGCACACGGTAAAAACTCTGGAGAAGGAATACATGCAGGAGCAGCTTCGGCGCCAACCCGTGGCACCTTGATCTGGTCAAGTAAAAATAGACATTGAGTTAAGCAATTTTTTTAAGAGCAAAGTTCCTTTCAAAAGTGTTAGGGGCGACATATCCTAGGGACGAATGGAGACGATGGCTGTTATAAAACATTTCGATGTAATCGATAACCGCCTGTCGGGCCGCTTGTCGGGTTGAATATATCTGGTCCCCAAACTGGTCATCTTTTAGGGTGTGGAAGAAACTTTCCACAACGGCATTATCATAGCAATCCCCTTTTCGACTCATGCTGGGGATCAGGCCAAAGGTTTTTAATTGCTGTTGGTACTCATGGGAGGCATATTGACTACCCCGATCGGAATGATGGATCACTCCCTTGGCTGGCTTTTGACGCCAATAGGCCATACGGAGGGCCTCCAAAACCAAGGACGTCTTCATCTGGGCCTCTATGGCCCAACCCGCTACTTTGCGGGAATACAGGTCCATGATGACCGCCAGGTACAGCCATCCCTCCTGGGTCCAAAGATACGTGATATCGCCACACCAGATAGAGTTGGGACGATCTACCTGGAACTGCTGATTCAACAGATTGGGGGCCACCGGCAGGTTATGACGGCTATCCGTGGTTCTCTTGAATTTCTTGCCAGGCTTTACCGAGAGCCCCGCTTTTTTCATCAGGCTGCGGGCTTTAAAACGTCCCACAGGGTGTCCCGAGGTCTGAAGACTGATCTTCATCCTTCGGGACCCATAGGTCCCTCTGGATTTTTGATGAATATGGCGAACTTGGACTAACAAGTTAAAATCCTTATCCACTGGTTTCTGATGGCACTTTTTCAAAAATCGATAATATCCACTCCGGCTGACTTCCATAACCCGACACAAGACGGTTATGGGATAGGCCTCCTGTTGCTGCCGGATAAAGTCATACCTTACATTGACTCTTTGGCAAAGAAGGCCGCGGCTTTTTTTAAGATGTCGCGCTCCATCTTTAACCGCTGGACATCTTTCCGGAGTTTTTGCAGTTCCTCTTTTTCAGGGGTCAGATGCCCCTTGCCGGGAAAGGCATTCTTTCCATCAGAGGCCAGTTGGCTTTTCCAGCGGTTCAATACACTGGGGTGTATTCCTAAATTCCTGGCCGCCTCGCTTGTTTTATACCCCTGCTCGGTTATCAATCGGACGGCCTCCATCTTGAACTCGGAAGTATACTTCTTTTTCTCTTTGGTCATGGGTCACCTCCAAAAGCTGGTTTATTTTATCACGCTTTTCTCGGTGTCCACAATTACTATACCAGTTAAGAATGGCGTCGAGCAGTTGCAGGAGGAGTCCCACCTTTTCGAGCATATCCGGGCGGAAACCTGTGGCTTCCGACTGGGCAGCAAGCATTTCGCGTGATATTCTCACAGTTGCTCCTCCCACGATCGGTTTACGATCTCTTCAGGAACGACGAGATTCCACGTTGCCACAAAGCGCCCTGGCTTCCTTTTGGTGCGTACCATGTAATGGGGATGAAGCGGACGAAGATCGCGGAGAGCCTTAAGGTGTGAATCCTCGACCATCAAGGTTTTTCGATGCTGCTCCAGGTAGAAGCCGACCTTTGCGGCGGTTGTGGCATTTCCGAGGAGAGAGACGTATCCGGCAACTTTATCGAGATCGAAAAATTCCACGATCTCCAAGGAACGCCATATCTCCTCCCAGCTTCCCGACAAATCGGGACGGTTGAGCACATCCACGAAGGTCCTCTCCAGACCGGTGACGCGGACATCCAGACCCACGTGATCGATCTTGACCACGTTAAAGGCTTCCTCGCCTTTGCGGCTGAGGCTCTTCGGAAACCCCACGCCCTTGAATCGACAGGAACGAAAAGTCACGGGGCGCAAAGAATGACGCGCAAGATATGTGAAGTGCTCGTACACCGAATAGGCCTTGCCGTGGACCTCCAGGGCCGTATGGTAAGCCAGAATTGCGGCTTTCGTCATTCTGGAGGCGAAAAGATAGGGATCAAAGGCAAAGGTTTCTGGTGACGCGCCAAGAGGGACGACGGCAAAGAGACCGCGACGCACCCTGACTACACGACCGGATTTCACGTAATATGCAAGGAGGGATTCCTGCGCTCTGGGACCGCGTGGTCCTTCGGAGGCAAGGAAGTCGTTTAGCTCCTCTCCTGTAAAAACCGGATGCCTTTGGAAGAAATTAGCAAGTTTCATAATGATCTTCTTGACGTTATTCTACATAACCCATAGCTATTTTATGGGTTATGAAATTATTTGTCAAGTGATAATAAGCGTCTTTTTGACAATTAGTGACAAAATACACTATTTTTTTGTGGATTCACACCCACTTTGTCAAGTCAAGTCTTCATCAATCGGAAAAAGCTGATCCAACCTGAAGAAATATCGCTGCTAAGCAGTTAAAGATTGGGGCTTCATCGAAATCTCAAATCGCCTTATAGATGGTAAATCCCTACACACATTAAATCTACAGGAACGTTATTTTTGTGAAAATTATTCTTGACAACCATATATTTTGCAGTATACTAATACCGTAACGAGATTTCAGCAATATTTTAGGTGGTGAAAAGTGAAAGTTGAATTAAAAAATATAGCGTCAATTCAAATGGGTTATTCGTTCCGGGCTCGGCTTGAATCGATGGATACCGGAACTGTAGCCGTCATTCAGATGAAAGACCTGACGGATCGCAACCGGGTCGATAGTCGCGCTCTGGTGTTGGTTGATATGGCAAAGCCCAAGGAACACCATCTTGTAAAACCGGGTGATCTTATTTTCCGGTCCCGAGGTTTGGTCTCCACCTCGGCCATTCTTGAAGAAGATCCGGGCATCGCCGTTGTGGCTGCGCCCCTTTTGAGGATCAGGGTAACCGATAATGGTGTCCTTCCGGAGTATTTAAACTGGTTTATCCGTCAGAAGCCGGCACAAACTTTTTTTGCAAGCCAGGCCAAAGGTACCGCCCAAAGGATGATCAGCAAGGGGACTCTGGAGGGGCTCAAAGTATTTATCCCACCCCTTGACCGGCAAAGGGCAATTGTCACCATGGCCTCTTTGGCCGAGGAAGAGCAGCAAATCATGAAAAAACTGGCTGATAAACGCAGGCAATGCATTTCAACCAAATTAATTCGCTTGGCGCAAGGAGCATAATACCGATGAATGGGAATATCGAGCAGAAAGACATCAACAACGCGGCCTGGGCCGCCTGCGACACCTTCCGGGGCGTGGTCGATCCGGCGCAGTACAAGGATTACATCCTGGTGATGCTGTTTGTAAAATACATCTCCGATGTCTGGAAGGACCATTATGAGGAGTATCGCAGGGAGTACGGCGACGATGAAGTCCGCATCCGCCGCCGCCTGGAACGAGAGCGCTTTGTCCTGCCCTATGCGGAGATGAAGAACCATACGATGGGAGAGGTCGAAGACCGATTTCTGGCTGATTACTATAGCCTCTATGAACGACGCGCTTCGGCAAACATCGGCGAGATGATCAACATCGTCCTGGACGCCATCGAAGAGACGAACAAGGCGAAACTGGAAGGGGTTTTCCGCAACATCGATTTCAATAGCGAGGTGAATCTCGGCAAGACCAAGGACCGAAACCGTCGCCTTAAGACGCTTCTGGAGGACTTCAACAAACCTCAACTGGACATGAGTCCCAGTAAGGTTCCCGAGGACGTCATCGGCAACACTTATATTTACCTGATCGAGCGGTTCGCCACCGATGCGGGCAAGAAGGCTGGGGAATTCTACACGCCGTATAAGGTCTCCGAGCTGATGGCCAAGCTGGCGGGCCCCAAGCCAGGGGACCGCATCTGCGATCCGGCCTGCGGCTCCGGAGGCCTGCTGATCGAGTCAGGCCGAGAGGTTGGCGATAAAAAATTCGCCCTTTTCGGCATGGAATCCAACGGCAGCACCTGGGCGCTGGCCAGGATGAACATGTTTTTGCACGGGAACGACTCCGCCCGCATCGAATGGTGCGATACGCTCAACAGCCCGGCGCTGGTGGAAAGCGACCGGCTAATGAAATTCGATGTCGTTGTCGCCAATCCGCCTTTTTCCCTCGACAAGTGGGGCGCCGAAGAGGCCCAGAACGACCGCTATAACCGCTTCTGGCGTGGCATACCGCCGAAAAGCAAGGGAGATTGGGCTTTCATCAGCCACATGGTGGAGGCAGCCCTCGAAAAGGAAGGGCGTGTGGCCGTGGTGGTTCCCCGCGGGGTGCTGTTTCGCGGGGCGGCCGAAGGACGCATACGGACGAAAATGATCGAAGAGAATCTATTGGATGCGGTCATCGGCCTGCCGGGGAATCTCTTCCCGACCACCTCGATTCCGGTGGCCATCCTGATCTTCGACCGCAGTCGGGAGAAAGGCGGAGCGAATGAGACCCTCAAGGACTTGATCTTTGTCGACGCCAGCCGCGAATACCTGCCCGGCAAGAACCAGAACGCCCTTTCCGACGAGCATATCCAGAGGATCGTGGAAATCGTAAAGGCCCGGCAATCGGTTGAGAAGAACGCGCACGTGGCGACCTTCGAAGAAATCAAAGGGAACGACTTCAATCTGAACATCCCCCGTTACGTGGACACCTTTGAAGAGGAGAAGGAGATCGACATCGACGCC
>JAGVHJ010000372.1 GCA_020056645.1 Desulfobacterales bacterium | reverse complement strand
GAATTATCCCGAACCGACGCCCAATTCCAGGCGAGAGAGATTCTCCGGGAGATCCGCTTTGGGGATATGAATCAAGACTATTTTTTCATCTGCGACACCGCCCTCCGATCGGTGATGCACCCCTTGAGAAAAGATCTTGAGGGACAAGACATGAGCCACGTCAAGGACGCCAACGGCAAAAAATATATTGTGGAGCTGATCGAAATGGCGAAACGGCAGGGCGACGGTTTTATCATTTACAACTGGTATCTACCGGACAATAAAAATGTAACAGCGCCTAAATTGAGCCATGTTCGTTTTTTTAAACCCTGGGGATGGGTGGTCGGCACGGGCATATTCATCGATGACATCAATCATCATATCCGCGAGAACAAAAAAGAGGCTCTGACGCTCATTCTCTCTTTTCTACTGGTGATCGCCATCCTCTCCTGGATCATCGTGAAAAACGGAATAAAAATAGAAAAAAAGCGCCTCAAGGCTGAGAAGCAGCTTCAGAAAAGCGAAGAGCGCTACCGGACCCTGTTCGAGTGTTCACGGGAGGCCATTTTTATTTTATCTCCTCCTGACTTTCTCTATGGATCGGTCAACCAGGCCGCCTGCGACCTATTCGGGGCCCAGCGCCCAGCAGCGCTTCTCTACTTAAGCCCCGCCACACTATCCCCACAATGGCAACCGGATGGCGCCCTGTCATCCGAGAAATTGCGCTCCCATGCGGATCAATGCCTCCAGAAAGGAAGCCTCTTTTTCGAGTGGCTCCATCAAAAAATGGCGGGAACCCTTTTTGAAGCGTCGATTCTATTGACCCGCATTGACATTCAGGATCAGATTGTCATCCTGGGAACCATCCGGGATATCACCGCCGAAAAAAGGGCCGCCGCTTTGATCCGCCAGAGTGAAGAGAATCTCCGTATCACATTGAACTCAATTGGTGACGCGGTGATTGCGACCGATGTGACGAGCGCCATCGTCCAGATCAATCCCGTCGCCTGTGAGTTAACCGGATGGAGCGCGGAAGAGGCGATTGGGCGGAACCTTGGGGAGGTCTTTCGCATTGTCAATGGAGAGACCCGTCTTCCAGCCGAAGATCCCGTGAAACAGATTTTAGCGTCAGGCAAGATTGTCGGCTTGGCGAACAACACGATTCTCATCTCGAAAAGCGGCAGGGAGCACCTGATCGCGGACAGCGGATCCCCCATCCGTGACGACAACGGCGACATCACCGGGGCGGTTCTCGTTTGGCGGGACGTGACGGAAAAACACCGGGTGGAGGAGCAGCTCAGGCAATCCCAGAAAATGGATTCCATCGGCCAATTAGCTGGCGGCATCGCCCATGATTTTAACAATATCCTTGCGGGTATCGTTGGCGCGGCCGAACTCTTGTCTGAAGAGTTGAAAGATAACGCGGAGCTTACCTCTCTGGTCAAAAGAATTCTTGAGGCGGCGGAGAGAACAACCAGCTTAACAAATAAACTTCTCGCGTTTTCCCGGAAAGGCAAATACCAATCCATTTTTATTGACCTGAATCAACTGATCCAGGATTGCATGGTGCTGCTCAAGCGAAGCATTGATCGTAAAATCAACATCACCATGGACCTCACCCCCGAGCCGGTGGGCATCTTGGGAGATCCGGGGCAGATCGAAAGCACCATCATCAATCTGTGCGTGAACGCCCGCGACGCCATGCCCGATGGTGGAGATCTGATCATTCAAACCGCTCTTTTGGATGGCAGGGAGATCGATGGTTTTACCAATCATGAAAAGGTGGCGGTGCTGACAGTGACAGACACGGGCGCGGGAATCGAAAAAGAGATTCTCCCCAAGATTTTCGAACCTTTCTTCACCACCAAACCGGTGGGCAAAGGCACCGGACTCGGACTTTCGGCGGTCTATGGAACGGTATGCGAACATCTGGGTGAAATATCGGTGAAATCGGAGGTCGGCGCAGGAACGGCATTCACCCTGTTTTTCCCAGTGGCCGAGACGCCGCCTCCTGAAGTGCAACAAAAGGGCGATCGCCGGGCTTTGCCCATGGAGGCGCTGATCGTGGAAGATGATGACTCATTGCGGTTTCTCTTTTCCGAGTATCTGAACAAAATGGGCATCAAGGCAACGGCGGCGTCAAACGGCGAGGCGGCGTTGGCAATTTTCAGGGAAACCCCCTTCCGCTTCCAGCTCATTATCCTTGACATGATCATGCCCATCATGAACGGACGGGAGACATTTCAGGCCATGCGTGAATTTAATAACGCTATCCAGGTCATTTTCATTTCCGGATTCGACCTGGATGGCTCCCACGCCGCGCTCTTGTCAGAGCCGGGCATTATTGGATTCCTCCAAAAGCCTTTCACACGCAAGGCCCTGGAAAACCTCATTTCCAAAGTATTATTGTAACGGCTGCCATATTCCAGTTGCATAAAAACCGGACACCCCTTCAACAATTCCTTGTAGCATAAGCAAGCATTATTGATTGACCCTAATCATAGCCCAATGCCTTACAGAGGAGCCGGGTAAGACTGATTCACGAGCAACGCAAAAACCAAACCGCTGATATAACGGAATATTACATTCATTATGCGTATCCAGATAACAGGATAGACCTTCTCTGTCAGCTTTTTCCAGCATTGGAAGTATCAGTCTGGATGCGAACCCCTTGCCTCTATGAGCCACATCTATACCGATTGTTGACAAGTAAAGATGTGGAATTGCAAGCAGTTTACGGTGCAGAGATTTCATGTGATTGCTTGCATTTATCTGACGATTGATGATAGATCGTCCCTGCTTTAAATACATGCGCATTGCTCCAAACCTTAGCTGATCTATCATATTGCGGTTTAATTTTAAAGATGGAAGCCAAACTGCGACACCTTCTAAGGTTGGAGATGTCTCAAGAACGACGCCTTTTCTACAGGCATGGGAAATTATGAACCTGAAAGTATAATAAGCAAGCCTTTGTCTGGTGCTTTCATCCGGAAAAAAAAATTGGAACATCGGATCGAGAAAAAAAGACCGTGAAAGTACTTCTGCCGCATCATCTATGTTTACTTGATCGATTGCCTTAACTCCCAATGTCGAGTACGCCTCTATTTCGGGGGCCACCGTATCGAACGGTTGCTCCGTATCGTATCGCAATCATATTAAGTGACTTTTGTAAATTGCAATGAGATACGCTGTCCCGTGAATTCAGGATTTGATTGTTTTTAATGTTCATATTGCAATAATTCCAACGCATTCTCATAAAGGATTCTTCTCTCCAAAGAGTGATCTCCATCGCAGGCATCTTTCGTCAACTGAAGCATGACCCATCGGTCTCCATAAGGCCAGTCAGAGGCAAAAACAACTCGATCGGGTCCAAAAATCTTTATTAATTTTCGGATATGAGATGTAGGTTGAGTGGTGCCATCAACCCATACATTTTTAAATCCGCTAAACAATTCAATGAACTTTGAAAATTCAAATATCCCGGCATGGGTTGCCAAGAACCTTACGTTCGGGAATGATTTTACCATTTCAGCGGCATCGGAAACACTGCCGTATTCCGGGTGTTCTGTTTTTCGTAAGGGGTCATTTTTCCCATAAATACTTAATACACCGCAATGGAAATTGACGGGAAATCCATGTGGCGAAAAGGCTTCTATGACATTAAAAACTTTTTCGCTATTCAGCCTGATCCTCTGTAGAATGGGGTGCAGCTTTAACCCTCGGGCGCCACTTTGCACATCCGTGGAAAGCTTTTTTGCAAAACCGTCTTCCTGATCGAAATCAATACCTGTAAATGGGATAATCCTTTCTTCTGTTTTTGCCGCCTGTTTTAAATCTTCAAAAGAAGTAAACGGTTCGCACGCCACACATACACTGCGCCATATGCCGGCCTGGTCAATGGCTTGACGCCAGTTTTCCAGCGTAGCTGTTCCGTTTCGTTTTCGCAGGGCGGAAGCGATCATGGGCTTATTCAACATATAGCCGATTTTGCCGAATTTGATGGTATTATTCTTATAAAATTTTTCTGCGATACCGATGATGTCAAAAATGTGGCGCGGCTTAACGCCCCGCCGACCGATCAACTCACAGCCTCCGGGATAAAAGCAATCTCCCAGATGCGCATGCATATCAATAATTTTTTCCATACTTTCCCCCTCACGGAACGCTAAGCCGACCGCCGTTGCGCTTGCCAGAGACCAATCACGGCTACTCGGGTCGGCTTGAACGGATCGTTAACCATTTGCCCCGAACCCCTCGTGAAACAAGATATAACCCTTGGGAATTTTTTCGACAAATGGAAGGACAAGAAAGAACTCTCTCGGCACCCCCTCATGGACCAGGCAGGAAGTATTCCTAAAACCAAATTTTTTGTAATAACTTGGATCACCAACAAGACCGCAGCCATGGCCTCCCAACTCTTTCAGCAAGGATACCCCCTCATTGATAAGGGCCTTTCCGATACCTTGTCTTTGATATTCAGGCAATACTGAAATGGGTCCAAGGCCATACCAATTTTCTGAACCATCGGTGCATTTTACAGGCGAAAAAGCAATATGCCCAACAACCCTTCCGGCAATTTCTGCTACTAAAGAGATAGTTAGGGCATTTGCAGCCCGCAATGCAATGATGATGAATTGCTCTGTTTGATGGCTG
>JAGVHJ010000522.1 GCA_020056645.1 Desulfobacterales bacterium | reverse complement strand
GATCTCGATTCCCTGCCCGAAGGAGAGTCCGCCATCATGATGCTTGCCACGATTCCTGTTATCGCCGTCAACCGGGGAAACGGTTACCGGATATTCAACGCCACCTGCACCCATCTGGGATGCCTCGTCAAATGGGATCAACCAAGCAAACGCTTTTTATGTCCCTGCCACGGCGGCATCTATAATGAAAACGGAGAGGTGGTCGCGGGGCCTCCCCCTGCCGGCATCAGGGAGTACAAGACCATCGCTTCTGGAACCATCGTAAAAATCGTGGTCGCCTGAACCATTCTGAAACAAAAAAAGGTGAGAGATGAATAACCGGCCCGCATCCTTTATAAAAAATCGCATCATAGAGAATATCCGCCCATGGGAATCGATCCGTCATGCTTTTTTCCATGACGACACCGTGGCCCCGGTGACATTGGGCGACTATCTGGCCTATTCCGGCATCGTGTCGGCGGTGCTTCTGGTGTTTCAGATCGTCACGGGGCTCCTGCTCCTCTTTTACTATTCGCCCCATCCGATGAAGGCGTTCGAATCGGTGGTTTTCATCCAGAACGAGGCGCCCAACGGGTTCCTTTTCGTGACCCTCCACGCCATCAACGCCAAACTGATCGTACTCATGCTTTTCATCCACATGTTCCGGATCATGTATGTGAGCGCCCACAGAGGCCCCAGAAGCCACCAGTGGTATACAGGGTCGGCGCTTCTAACCCTCATGCTGATAACCGGCTTTTCCGGTTATCTGTTGCCTTGGTCCCAGCAATCGTTCTGGGCGTGCGTCATCGGTACGGAAGCCATGCGGACCATCCCCCTGATCGGCGACGGCGTCGCCTGGCTTTTAAAAGGTGGAAAAGAGGTATCGGGCACAACGCTTGCCATTTTTTACGGCTTTCATGTAATCCTTCTCCCGATTTCCATCGTGATACTGATCTGGTTCCATTTGAAACGGGTCTGGGAGACTGGCGTCTCAGCCCCACCGGACATGATCGCCCGGATCGAGAAAGAAAGCTGCATCGGGTGCGGCCTGTGCGAAAGGATCTGCCCCTTCGAGGCCATTGCAATGGACACTCCCTATGGGAAGAAAAAGGCATGCGTGGATCAAAACCAGTGCAACGGGTGCAGGGCCTGTCTTGGAAAGTGCCCGACAGCATCCATCGGCCTCTTCTCGGGAGAGACTCCCATGAAACGAGAACCCCTATTTCCCCACGGGGTTCTGAATCGAGCCGTGGCGTCGCTGGTCACCCTGATCATCCTATTTGCCGCGGTCTTCTTTTTTCATGGCCTCTTGATGGAAACCCGGACCCCTGCGGACCCCCTGGTCACCCCGGACCGGATCAAGCCCGACTGGTATTTCATGGGACCCTACCAGCTGTTAAAGGTGATGCCTTCCGAGTTTATGGGATTGCTCACGTTGGCCGCGGTATTTCTCCTGATGGTCTTTTTGCCGAAGCTCGACCGATCAGGCCCAAGAAGTCCTGAAAAAAGGCCCGTTTATATATTTCTGGTAAAAACAGCCATCCTCTCTTTTATCTTTTTCACCCTATGGGGGTTTATATCCTGAATGAAACGAATCCTATTCATATCAATCGTCGTTTTTTTCACCGCCCACATGGCCCAGGCGGCCGACGCCCTCTTTCTCCTTCAGGACGCCTGTGTGAAATGCCATCTCACCTCTGAGTCTCCGGGTTCAGGGAGTTCGGTCATCAGCTGGAAAAAGGGGGTCCATTTCGGACCAGACACCGGATGCGCCGAGTGCCATGGCGGAAACAAATTCTTGTACATGGCGTTTAAGAAAGGCCATATGGGGACACCCAAAGGGCGAGAGGCGAACGAGATGTGCGGCAGGTGCCATGTGAATGAAATCAAGGAGATGAACGCCAGAAGTCAGTTCAGGAGCCGGTCGGACAAGAGGTGCGAGGCCACCTGCGTCACCTGTCACAGCCATCACCAGGTTGAAAAGGCCACACTGTCCATCATCAACAGCGGGAATTGCGGAACGTGCCATCCATTCGAAAAAGCGGCCACTCTGACACAAGCGCTCCGTGACTTTCAAGATATCATCACCACACTGGAAGGAATGGTTCAAGAACGGACCGCCCGCCATCTTCCATCGATCATGGCCGAACGGGAAATCAAGGCGGCCCAGACGGCCCTGAAGAGAGGCGTCCACGCCATGACATCCAGCGAACTGATTGAGCATATTCAAGGGAAGCTGATTCCCACCCTGTCGGAACTTAAAGGCGATCTGTCACAAACCGGCCAGAGAAACTGGATATTTCAGGGAGTCATGGTGATTCTCTTCCTCTTTCTTTGCCTGATTTTCGTTAAATATTATCAAAGGAGACACCATGCTTGACACCCCAAAAAAATCAAAACTTCCCCTGTTGGCCCTCGTTCTTTCCGCCGCCGCGCTTTTTCTCGCGCTCCAGGAGCGGTTCTCGACGGAAAACGCCGTGATCACGACCATCAACCGTATGATCACCGACAAAGTGATCCCCGAAATGAAGCGCTCCGGCTCAAATGACAACATCCGGATTATCTACGACCTGAAGCATGTGAGCGTCACCCTGGATCAGATCAAGGAGACCAGCCAATCCCCGGAGGTGAAATCCCTCGTGGACCAGATTCAGCTTCAGATCGAAAATCTGTCCGTTAAATTGTTCGTCAATGAATAAACGCGCCCAAAGGAGGTAGATGCATGTCTGAAGATATGAAAAGGTCGGAAGAAACAAGGCCGTCTCTCACCAGACGTCAATTCATAAAGAGAAGCGCTGCTGTTGCGTCTGCTGGAGCCATCGGCATGGCCCTTCCGGGATGCTCGTCAACAAGCGTGCTTGACCAAGAGTATCCGGATATTCCGGAGAACAAGGTGACCCTTCCGCCCAATGGGAAATCGGTTCTGATTCTGGGCGGCGGCTTTGGCGGCATGCATGCGGCCTGTGAGCTGATCGACCGGGGATTTGACGTGACCATTATCGAAAAATCGAATCTCTTGGGCGGCAAGCTCAAAAGCTGGAGAGATCCGGCGTTCGGCGTCCCCCCGGAAAATGATCCGGACTTCAAAGGCTACCCCAGGGACCACGGAGCCCACGCGGTATGGGGATTTTACAACAACCTGAGGGAGTTCATGGGACGGCACGGCTACCGGCTCTACAAGATCCCCCAGGAGGCGACCACCATGTACAATTTCCTCGACAAGGACGGCACGGAAAACGTCATCGGATTTCCAGGCCCCACTCTCCCTGGCATGTTCGGCGAGATCCAACGCTTGCTGGCGCTGGTTGACGACATGACCGAGTTCGCCTCTGAAAACGAGAGCATCGGCAAGTATCTCTTTAAAATGATGTCCTTTGATTTCGACGACCCAGACCAGCGGGCCTATCTCGACTCCCTCTCCTTTCCGGAATGGGCCCGTTCCATCGGCATGCCGGACAAGCTCATCTACCGATTCTTCGGCCCCATATCGGAAATGGCCATGTTCGACCATATCGACAACACCTCGGCCCTCTACACGGTCATGCTGGTTTCTCTCGCCTGCGGTTCCTATGACGACATGTGCATCGATATCTTCATGCATCCGCCCGGAGAAACCTATGTAGCGCCCATTGAGCAGTATATCAAGTCCAGGGGCGGAAAGATCCTCTACAACACGCCGGTGATCCGCCTCAACCATGAGAACGGCCACATCAAAAGCGTCCTTGCCGGAGAAGAGGCGGGCGTCGAGGGGGAGAAAATGTGGAAGTGCCGGATCTGCGGCTCCGTGTTCAGCTCTCCCTCAAAACCGAACCGGTGCCCGGTGTGCGGAGCGCCATCCAACCAGATATTCGCTCTCTCCTCTGGACCTCCCAAGGAGTATACGGCGGACTACTATGTGGTGGCCATGGATACGCCGGGGGCGAAACAGGCGATCGCCAAATCGAAACTCCTGGGCTCCCCTTATTTCGACAACATCATGAAGCTCGACAAAACCAACGTTTTTGTGGTGGATATCTGGTACTCCAAATGCACCTCCTGGGAAAAACGGTTTCCTGGGTTTCTCGATTTCATGCCCTCGGGATTCAAGCTCCTGGGTGTCACTATTAACTGGGCCCATGACGGCATCTTTAATGGAGAGAGGGCCTGCCAACAGGTGGTTGTTCCCGATTACCAGAAGGAGTATGTCAACGACAAGATCGCCGTCATCGAAACCCAGATCGCCGATACGAGCCGGGTGGAACATCTAAGCGACGACATGATCGTCAAGCTTGTCCATGAGGAGTTAAAGATCGTCATGCCCGATCTTCCCGAACCCACTAGCTACTACGTCAACCGGTGGGACACCTATTCGCCCCAGATCGTCGGTTATGAGGCGCTGAGACCGCCGATCCAGTCGCCGGTGGAGAACCTCTTTTTTATCGGAGACTGGGTCAAGACCGACCACATGAGCGTCTACATGGAAAAAACAAACGTCTCCGCCAAGATGGTGACCAATCTTCTGGTTGAAAAAGCCGGGTTAAAAGAGGGAAAGATAAAAATCCTTCCAAGTGGTTCTCCCAACAAATTCATAACCATGGGAAGAAAACTTTTCAGCGTTTACCCGTAAAGAACTTCAAATATCTCATCTCTTCATTAGGGGAAGCGCCTTTCAAAACAGCAACACCGAAAGGCGCTTCCTCCCTCCCGGCAGTCGGGTGCGCCGTAATATTGGGTTAAGAGGCAGAACCTCGTAACCAAGGGCCACGCTGAGCTCATGGAAAAAAAATCGGGTTATGCAGATCGACTAAAACGATGATCAAGGCCGGATTTTTCATCGTTTTAAAGCTTGTAATCCTGACTTCGAGCGTTTATAAAACTCAGAAAGCCCATTCACTGACAACCCTGCCATAGGTTCTTTGAACAGGCGGTGTTATTTTAAAAATAGAAGTAACTATTCAGTATGACGTTGCTTTAGTGGTAAAAAGGCCCTTTTGTGAAATGACATTTATTTTTTTTCGGATGAGAGATGCGAAGGCTTTTTGCCATCTTGATGAATCGCTGATGAATAGTTACAAATAGAACAGGTAGAGGCAAAAATGACCGCAGACGTGCAAAAAAACCGATTCCGGATCCCCTCCAATCTGACTGAGACCGGCAAGAAGCTGATGATTCTATTGAGCCTTTTCTATATCCTGGAATTGATACTCGATAGCTGGTTTGGCCTGCCGGTTGTCACCCTGTTGCAGCTCTACCCGTTTGAAGACGACCGGTTCATGGTGCATCAATTCTTCACCCATCCCTTCATCCAGCACCCCCAGTCACCCCTCCATTTTCTCCTGACGCTCCTCATGTTCTACTTCTTTTCCGGCCCCGTGGAACGGAGCATCGGGACCAGACGGTTCCTGACCTTCTTTCTCATCGCCACCTACGGCGGAGCCCTGTGCGGGCTCTGTTTTTCAAATATTCAGGGGTTCAATCTTCCGTTTTTCGGCATCATGCCAGGCCTTCTCGCCATGCTCGTGGTTTTTGGACTCTTGTCGCCGGACATGGTGGTGCTGCTCTTTTTCATAGTGCCGGTCAAGGCCAGACTCATCAGCTACGGTGCCATCATCGTCGTTTTTCTGGGATTTTTATCAAAAACCAGTCCCGGAGCCACCTATCAGTTGGGAGGTATTTTTCTGGGATACCTCTACGTGAACGGGCTGAAAAGCACCCTCGAATCCAACAAGCTCTACCTGAACTATCTTTACCGGCAGGAACAGAAAAGAAGATCCCGTTTCAGGGTTATTGACGGCCTCAAAGAGGATAAAGAGGAGAACGACGACAAGCCAACCTACCACTAAAAAAAAAAGAGTCCCCACCCAAGCGCCGGAAGGGTTATGCGTCACCGTTAGTGTCGAAACGCAAAATCCGGGAGAGCACGGGCGCGTCGGAGGAGACCTCAAAAGACTGATCTTTTCTGAGGGTCGATATTTCGTTCAGCGCTTCACGGATATCCCGGGATCCCTCGTTAAACACGAACTGCACATCCTTGAATTCGCGCGCCATCTGTTTCAGGGGCAGCGTTCCCTCGTCCCTCTGGATGAACGCCGCCACGATTTTTTTGATGGCGTCCCAGGAGTCCGACCGTGTCTGGCTGGTGAGGGGCGTCAACTGGTCCAGGGAGAGAAGGCTCTTATTTCTAAACCAGTTTTTCAGCTGGCTCGAAATCACCGTTTGAAAGAGCACCATGGAGAGGGTGAACAGGGTAACAGCCAAAATGGCCAACGAATAGGGGTCGAGCCCTATGCCCGCCAGGAGAACCCCGGTCGCCCCAACCCCTCCCGCGATCAAACTCGCGAGCACCGCCAGGGCAAACGATTTGACGGAGAATCCTTTTAATCGCTTCCGGTAACTGATCAACGCCTCCAGCAGATGGGAGAGGCGGCCCGAGTGGGTTTCCACAAATGTGGCCAGATGATCAAGTCTGTGCCGGGGGGCTTCCAATATTTCCTCTTTCAGCTGCTCCCTCTGGTTGTCGAGATATTGGAGGTAACTGCTCTCGCCGCCCTCAACGCCCTCCTCCTTTCGATGGACATTGAGCGAATAGGTGAGGCGGATGGGAGGAATATCTTTACGCCCCGTCATCTGGGAGAGGTTCCAGCAGAGGGTGCCATACACCTTTAAGAGATCGATCATGGAGGTGCACTCATCGATCCGGTTCAGCACAAACCGGACCCGGTCCTCAAAGGTCTTGGAAGGAAGCGTGTCCCGAAGGCTGGTGTAGGCCTCCCTGACGGTTCCGGCCTTGTGGGGATCGAACATAACGAGCACCATGTCCGAGATGTGGGCCAGGTCCCCGATCACCTCCTGGTAGTTGTAGCCCCGGTCCCTTTCGGTGATGCTGTCGAGCATGCCCGGCGTGTCGATGACGGCCAGGTTGGTGAGAAAGGGGGAGTTGACCTTTTTCAGCCGGAAATGGGAGGCGAACCGCTCCCCATGGCGCTTCAAAGCGGTAAACGGGTATTCAGGGTCGTTTAACAGAAACTTTCCGTCCCTCTCATCGACCACCTGAATCTTCTCCGTGGGCGAATCGGGGTCGCCATAGGTGATGACGGTGAAGGAGTCATCGGTGGGGGCCTGACCGGTGGCCTGAATCTTTTCACCGAGATACTCATTGATGAGGGTCGATTTTCCGGAAGAGTAGTTACCGAGAATGAGAACCAGGGGCCGCCACTTGATATTCGCCTCCAGGGGCGCCTGGCTGTATCCGTATTTGATGGCGATGGGCGAGAGATATTGCTCAACCAGGGCGATCAGTTCCGCGTGAAGCGACTTGATATAATTTTCCCGATACATGGTTATGGTTTCTCCGGAGACAAAAAGGAGCCGCGTCGGCTCTGTTCCATCCGCCACCACGGCCTGTTAATCAAAGAAAATTATGGGTATCAGAACAAGGGGGGGCGTGTCAATAGGAGGGGAAAAATATCCAGGGGAAGCGCATTTGGGATGAGCCTCATTAGGCCCTGCCGGGAGCCAACCTTTTGAAACTCGATGTTCAAGTTTTTGTTAATTTTCCCAACTCCGGCGTTGGAAAAAAAATTTTGATCCTCGAAATACG
>JAGVHJ010000051.1 GCA_020056645.1 Desulfobacterales bacterium | reverse complement strand
TGACTTAGCCTATAAATTATATATTCTTCTTTTCCTGGCGGCCTTTATGCTGTTGATCTCCGTCAAGAGGCCCCCGAAAGAGGAGCTTTTACCCAGATGACAGGGAGAGAGACCACATGGACCGCAAAATAATCGCCGACATTCATAACCACAGCACCGCATCCGACGGTGAGCTCACCCCCGCTCAAATCGTCTTGTGGGCGAAAAATTTGGGACTGAAAGGGTTTGGCCTAACCGATCATGATACCCTGCAAGGCCTGAATGAGGCGATAACGAGCGGCGATGGCCTTGGAATCACGGTGCTTCCGGGTGTTGAAGTCTCATTAAAATTTCAGCGGCCCTTTTTCACAGGAACCCTTCATCTGCTGTTGTACTTCTCCCCCCAACTGCTGAAAAACACCGATTTCACGGCTCACGTGGAGGCGACCCTGAAGAAAGGCCGGGGAGAATCGCTTATCCGATCCAGGGTCTCCGCCATCAACAGGGAATTCGGTCCCCATGGCGCGGTCCCGGTCCTAAAAAATGAGCTGACATTTGAAGAGATTTCCGCACGCGCTTCAAATATTTCAAGACGTCACTTCTCCATTGTGCTGAAAGAAAATCATGGCATTACCGACGGAGCAACGGTTCAACGCATTCTCGCGAACGAGAGCCCTGCCTATGTTCCATCAGGTGTGGAAATGGAGGGAATCAGGCCCCTCCTTGAGTCGTATCCGGTTGTGCCTGTTCTCGCCCATCCAGCAGCGGGCGAGTTCCCTGGACCCAGCCATTACCGGGAGGTGTTGCCCCCGCTAACCGTCATTGAAACCCTCTATCCGGAATTCCTCCATCTTGGAATCGAGGGGATTGAGGTTCATTACCCCGGCCATCTGCCTGAACACAGGGCGCTCTTGAGACAGTGGGCCGAAAAGGACCATCTCATCATCACTGGCGGTTCAGACTGCCATGACCGTATCAGCCGCCCCCTCGGGGTGGAGGGCATGACACCGTTAGAGTGGGAGATCATCCAGGATCGTATCAAGGAAAAAAGCCTCCGCATGGACTTTAACTAGAGTGTGGATTCCATTTTTAGAAAGCGACGCACATGCCGGAAGAACACCCAATAATCATCTCAACGCCCGATGACGGCTCTTTGAAAGGCGTGGATAGACTTTCTGTGATCAGAATGATCTCCCAGGCCGTCATGAAGCTGGACGGGACTCGAAGAAACATTCAAATGTATCCGGAAGGCCACGAAGCCATTCAGAAAAGCATGGAAGAGGCGACCGCCCTACTATCAAAAATTTTTTCTCTCATACCTGCCATCGCCCTGACGGTTGAAAAAGAGAGCCTCTTTTTTGGAAATGATCTTCTTGACATGCAACAGACAGGAGCACGGGAGTTTCTCTCGATTCTCAAGCTTCATGATATTAGCTTTATCCAGTTCCAAAAAGAGTTGACTCCCAAAGAGCTGCTCCCCTTTTTAGCTCTTTTCTCGGGCGTGAAGGATTCCCTGGGACGGCATGAAGAGAGTGTCAAAAACAGACTCCTCAGGGAGTTTCCCCATATCACCGTGAAATTTCTGGATTACAGCGGCCTTGGCCTCGCTATTGAAGAGAAGGTTTCAGGACCGGCTGAACAGATCGGGCCGCGGCGACATGGGGCAATGAGCGGTCAGGGATCATCGGCCCCACAGGGGGGAGGGGGAGGAACGACGCATTATGTGATCGAGGGAAAGGAGCGCGCCGAGCAAGATTCTCTCTATTCCTTGGACACGGATCATAGGGAAACCCTCCATGCAAGCGCGCAAACCTATGCACACACGTCCGGCGGCCATGTTATCAACATAGAGCAAGAAGGAGAGTCCGCACAGCCCAATGATCCGCCAGCAGCAGGCGTTCCGGCGGATGGACGATCGAGCGTTACCGATTATGAAGCCCTCTTATCGACCTATTTGAATAGACTTGGAGAAATGGGGAGCGATTCTCCTGAGGCATCGCCGGGGAGTGATCCGGATATGGACGAACGGGTGCAACTTTATGAAAAAAGACTTGAAGCCTATCTGAACCACCCCAGAAAGCGCACGGGTGAGCTCCTGACCCCCAGGGAACATACGACCATCATCCAGACCTTTTTAAAAAATTTAAATCCCGCCCTTAAAAAACAGTTCGAGTCCTTTGATTTTGACAAGCTGCTGCAGAATGAGAGGGCGCTCTCCTTCGAAAACCTTCTTGAAGGGGATGATTTACGGACCACCTTTGACGCGCTTCGGCAGGCCAACGAGGAAAACAAGGAGATCTCTCCCACCCTGATCACTCTTGTAAAAAAGATGTTCGCCGCCCTTGGGGAGTATGACTCCATGGGAAAGCAAGCCGGGCAGGAAGATACAGGACGGATCAAGGATCAGGTTGAAAAACTTTTTGAACGGGAAACCTATGAAAAATTTGTTGTTGACGCCTATGAAAAACGGCTTAAACAATTATCCGGCTCCTCTGCTGATCAGATCGCCAAAGACCACTCCTTTTCCCTTGAAAAATGCCTTCAAACCCTCGAAGAGGGGCATATCACCCGTCAAATCACCCATGCCTTAACCGCGCTGATTGAAGAGGAAAAATCCCCAGATATCTATAAGGATTATCTCAATTGCCTCCTGATCATCTCTATGGATCTCCTCAAATACGATGCGTTTGATTGGCTGGAAACGGTTTATGCCCTCTTCAAACGCCATGGAGAAGCCCACCCAGACGCAAAAATCATGGTCGCCGCCCAAAAAGGAAGCGCCCATTTTGTGGGCCAATCCTTCATTTCAAGAATCCTCGACGCAATGAAGAGCGATCAGGAAGAGCGAGCCCGCAGGGCCAAAGCATTTTTCATGATCCTTGGCGGAGATAGCGTCCCAGCACTGTTGACCCTCTTTTTCCAATCGGCTTCTCCCCTTGAAGGAGAGGTGTTGATCCACTATCTTGAGATATTCAGAAAAGAGACGCTGTTCAACCTGGGGCAGGTGCTCTCATCCCCCGATCTCTTTCTGAGCGACCATTTAATCACCCTCATGATCCGGTTTAAGGACAAATCAATCGCCCCCTTTTTTAAACGGCTTCTGACCCATGAGGACCCGGACATTCAGGAACAAGCGGTCGAACTCCTTCTGGAGCATGGGGATTCGGATGCCATTGATCGGGTCCGGTGCCGGATTTTTTCCAAAGATATGGCGCTTTCTCTCGCGGCCATCGAACAGGCTGGGAGATTCAGGCTCTCTCTATTGGCTCCCGCCCTTGAAGAAGAGTTGACCCGGCATCTTCTGCTCATGCCGGACATAGAAAAAAAGAAAGTGATCGTCAGCGCCCTGGGGGCCATCGGCGACCCATCGGCCCTTCCTGTTTTCGAAACCATCGCGAAAAAATCATTTTCTCTGAAAGCACGGCGTTTAAATGAGTTGAAAGCGGTTGTGTTTCAATCACTGGAGCGCTTCCCCCGGCATGCGATTTCTAATCTCATCGCCATTGGTAAACGTCTGAAAGACCCCCAGGTGCAAGCCGCACTTGAGACGCTCTCCGGTGAGCACCGTGTAACACAAAGCATCGAGAAGGAAGAGACCCGTTTCCGATAACGACACTCCTTTTCAGCGAGGAAGACCATTTATGGCGGATATGGATTTGCGAAGAGCGTTCGACACGCTTATTTCAAAATTAAACGCAGCTATTTTTAATGCAAAGATATACTTTCAGGATCATCCCGAAGTCTCCCGGCACATCGAGACGCTCCATGAAGAAATCGAAACCCTTTTAAAAATCAAACCCTCTTTAACCTTTATCATTGTGGACGATGAACTGGTCGAAAGCGGAAAACCCCTTCGGATGG
>JAGVHJ010000574.1 GCA_020056645.1 Desulfobacterales bacterium | reverse complement strand
GATCGAGTGACACCCTCTCAGCGCCGCATCATGACGATCGCACATCCTATCAAAGATCACATGTGGGATGAAGCGGTGTGTTCTCGTGACTCAGCAAGAAGGAGCCGTTCCATGAAAAAAATGAATGGCATGAAATCGAGTCCGGCGCTTCCCCGGTTCCGGTTTATCAACCCGATCGTGGTGCTCTCTCGGATTGGCTCACGGTATGGGATCGAGCCTGAGACGCTTCTTGAAGGAAGCGGAATCGAACCCAGGGACCTTTATGATCCCCTGAAACGGATCTCTCTTGCTCAGGAAAAAAAGGTGGCGATGAGTCTCATCGAACGGGCGCCGGTTCCATGGTTGGGTCTTGAGGTGGGAAAAGAGTATCATTTCAGCGCCAACGGCAAACTGGGCATGGCCGCCATGTGCTGTGAAACCCTGTTGGAGGCCCTCTTGCTCATCATGGCCTACAGCCCCCTGACCGCCTCGTATCACCAATATGTCATCGAGGTTAAAGGGGATCGGGGGATGGCCCGGTTTCATGAACTGATCGATCTGGGAAACTTAAGGCGGTTTTTATGCGAGGCCGAAGTCGCCTCCCTTTACGCCATGACCGGAGCGCTTCTCAAACAGCCAGGGGCGTTCATGGAACTCCACTTCGCCTATCCCCAACCCACCTATGCCACGAAATATCATGATTATTTTCAGTGTCCAGTATGTTTCGACGCCCCTTCCCACATGATCGTTTTTAACATGAAGCTACTGAACAGCCCCGTCATGATGGCGAACCCCTTGGCCAAACAGGCTCTGATCAGCGACTGCGACATGCTGCTCCCGCTTCTGAAAGAGCATGAGACAATCACCGAAAAGGTTCTTCAGGAACTCTCCATCCAGAAGGAAGGGACACCCACCCTGGAAGAGCTGGCGAAACGTATCAACCTCTCCTCAAGAACACTGCGGAGAAGGCTCATGGAAGAAGAGACATCCTACAACGCCATAATGGCCGATATCCGGAAGAAAAGGGCTATCGAGCTTCTCACGACAACCCGGCTCTCCATGGAAAAGGTTGCGACCCGTTTGGGTTTCAGCGAGGTGTCGAGCTTTTACCGGGCGTTCAAGAGTTGGACCGGCAGCAGGCCGAACACGTTCCGCGAATGAGTGTTGTTATATACCCGGATTGAGGCCATTTTCGGCCAGGCCAGCGGCGGGTGATCCAGGAGACAGGGAGAATTGATCGGTTTCCGGAGAGCGGAGTTCCGGGTCCGCTGTCCTGGAGATCGTTCCGTTTGGGTGATTGGTTCCATCCACGGCGTGCGTAAAGGGGGCCGTTAGCGGATCCACCGGTTCCATGGTGATATCGCCTGTGTAGTACTTGGGAGTTGGCTGGGCCGAATAGATGTAGTTGTGGGAGTAGCTGAGGTTTGTTGCTCCCGAATAGCTGTTGAAAGAGAACCCCGATAGGGTGGAAAGAGGCTTCACCACGATCAGCGTATTCTTGATCTCCGCCGCGCCGCCCCCGCTTATTTTGAGGCCGCACTGGGAATCATCCACGCCTGCGAAATCGGCGATGGTGCAATGATTGATGGTTGCGTTTTCGCATTCGTAAAGATCGATTCCGTGATAACCTGCCTGGTAAATGAGGCTCTTTTCAATCACGATGGAGCGGCTCTTGATTCCCCACACGGAAGAACCGGCGCTCCTTTTGAGAAAGGTGTTTTTGATGCATACGGAAGCGCCTTCTTTTATGACGATTCCCTCTCCCGATACATCCTCCACAGCGGTGTTTAGAATCGTCCCTAAAGAAGCGTTCCGCCCCAGCGTGATCCCATCGATATAGGCGTTTCTTTGGTTTTCCGTCTGGCTGATCCGGCAATTGGAAACGGTGGAACCGTTGCTGCTCTCTCCTATACGGACCACCGAGCCTTCAATGTCCACACCAGGGCTCGCTTCGCAATAGACATGAAAGTTTTCCAGGGTGGCGTTGCTTTTCAAGATGATGACCGCGCCCTCCCTCTCTGACTCCGCCAGGGAACAAGCAATTTTGGGAAAATCATTTTCCATTGTGCTTCTACCGAAGAGATAGATGTTCTTCTCGAGGCTCACTTTTTCAGTGTAGAGACCCTCTTCAACCACAATGATTTTTTCCGTACCATCCGCGACAGCGTCGATGGCTTTCTGAATGGTTTTGAAGCGGAACGCTTCGGGGATATCCGCCGATAGATCGCCATCCACCCAGGCGTTGGGTTCTACAACGGTGATTTTGACGATATCGGGTTCGCTATCCATCCGGCCATCATTCACCGACAGGATGAAATAGAACTCTCCGGAAGAGGAGAGGCTGATGGAAGGGGTGGGCCGCCGGTTGTCAGGATCAAAAGAGACCGCTCCATCCACCGGTCTCCAGAGATAGGTCAGCGCGTCGCCGTCCGGGTCTTCGCTCCCGGTTCCGTCGAGGAATATTTCGGATGCGTCGGTGATCAGGAGGATTTGATCCATCCCCGCATGGGCCACGGGCCGATTATTCTCCGAGTTGACAGGTAGGATCCCTTCATCGCCCTCTTTTTCCGCCGTTTCGGGCGCTTCAATCGCGCAACCGATGGTTAAAGAGAAAAACATCAGGAGTATTAAAAGGAGAATGCGCGCGCCGTTCATTTTTTTTCCTCACTGATTAACTTTTAAAAAGCGTGGGACATCATGACCAAAGGCCCATCCGCCGCCCAGTTTAAATGGATTCCCCCAGCCTTTTCCATGGGCATGTCTCGCGGTTTGCCGAGCAGGAAACCATCGATCATGCCGACTGCGCCGTTGATGCAGAAGCCATATCCCAATATGGCCGATGCGGTATAGGCCCACTCTTGTTCATAATCCGTGTTCATGTAGTACATGGCGGCCCCAAGGGATAGGGCTCCAAGGATGCTGTTTGACATGTTCCATACTTGAATGGGGCCTGAGAGCTGCTGGCCATGGGTCGTCCGGGCATAGCCTGGAATGAAAAAAGAGCGGACGCATACCATCAGGCGATTTTCTCGTAACGATTCGGGCTCTTTTGTAAGGGGGGTGATCAAGGTGGGGCCGCTGATCGGTCCATTTCCCCCTCCTGCGGGAACGTGGAAGGCGCTCCTCTGTGGAATCAGGTCAAAGATATCGGCAAGGGTCATGGTGACAATTCCTTCTATTTCTTCATGGAGCGTTTCGATCGCTTTTTTATCGGCAAGCGACGCTCGGGGAAAGAAAAAGGTGATCTTCCTGAGCGGAATAGTCTGATCGTCATTGGTGAATGACAGCGTGATCGCACTGGTCTCCCCACTCTCCACTCCATCATATGGCGTTGCCTGGATAGGCGTTTCCAAAAACCGGCCGCTCACGATCATGCAGCCGGGTTTTATCCGATCAATGAGCAGTCCATTCAACCGGGTGTGGAAGTAGTTTGCGTTGATTCGCGTATAAATACGGTCGTGTATGCTCTTTCCGAAAATGGCGTTTCCCATGGGATCATCCCAGAAATCCTTTTTAATCAAGACACCATCATATTTTTGAAGCGCTTCTTTCCGGCTATGGATTTGGGTCTGGATGTTGCTGATGAGCGCGGTGTTTGCGATGTAGGCCTGGGTGTTTCCGGTCAGGCTTCCCCCACCCGGAAAGAGTTGAAAAATCGATAGAAAGTTTCTGAAATCATGCAAGGTGTTTCCAATCTCCCCATCCAGAATATCGCATGCCGGATCCCCGCCTTTTTCATCCGTATGCGGTTTGTTTTTTTCGATGCGGATATTCTTTGCAAACAAGACCATGCCTTTGTCCGACAGGAACCGGAGCCGTAAAAGGTAACTATCCGGCCCTGAGGAGACGCCCCCCACAATGGCGAGAGAGCGATCTCCGTGCGTTGGGGAATTTTCCTCCTTAACGAAAAGGATATTGCCGACTTTACATTCATCAAGTGATCGGATGGATAGGGCGTGAAAGTCGTCGCGAGGGGCTGTCGTCAGCTCCACATGGATATTGATCAGACCCAGACGCCGTGAAAAGGCTTCCGGCAGACACCGGTTGATGGCTTGGATCTCTTTGTCCGGGTGCAGGATCTCTTGCTCGTCGGTGACCATCAGATAGGATATGCGCATGATCTTTGTCAGGTCGATTGCTTTCGCGTCAGAGACACGGACCAACTGGCTCCATTCAAGTCCGGTGATCATATCGATGAGCACCGCTCTCTCCCTTTGATCTTTTTTGTTCAACACCTGGAAGAGGGCGGCCATGTCATAGAGAGAGCGGCTATCCGCCACGGAGATGATGTTAATAATTTTATGCCGGGATCCATCGTCCAACCCGCGCCAGAGTTCTTCAAATATTTTGAGGAAATTGCCGGGAGAGCGGACAATGATTTTTTGAATCAGCTCCAACCCATCTGCGATACAGGCCTCATCATCCGCCTTTATTATGGCGTATATAGTCAGAAGGAGCGCCTCGATCTCTTCCTTTTTATAAACGGTTTTCTCGCCTGGAAGGGGCGCTGCGGCTTGACCGGCGTCATACTCTTCAAGATCGTTAATGGCTTCTCTGCAATGGAGACCGGTCTCATCCATGGCGACGAATTTCTGGTAGTTTTTCTGCCGGTTTCTGTAGATGTCGTTTTGTCTTTTCCATTCATTGCACGCCTCTCCACACTCGGCGGCTCTCCCACTGGCTCCGATTGCTTTAAGCGGCTTTAGGTGTTGCAGATGGGCTCTCTTATAACCGATCAGGTTTTTGGCGCGCTTGAGGGCAAGTCTTTTGATCGAATTCAGGGAGTCCCGATTCGAGAGACAGGTGTTTATGGTCTGTTCCAGCTGGTCGAGTTTCTGGAGATACCGTTCCCTCGATTTCTGGTCATGGATATTGGCCTCCTTATCCATCTGGCTGCATAGGCTCCATGTGTCAGCGGCCACTTGACCGCACGCGCAAGAGCTCTCTTTGGTTTGAGTGGCGGATTGGGCGAAAGAGGCGAAACAACAGGCAATGAAAGATATCAGAACCAGGTAGCGCGTGACGTGTTGGGGGCAAGAACTCATTTTTTACCCTTTTTACGATATGGGCGTGAGATCGTAATCGGCAAGTCGCCGTTTCCATAGCAAATATATTTCACACGGTTTTCTTTTATGCCGAAATTCAGGTAGATCTTTTTCAGTCCCTCATTGACATAAGTGATGGTTTCGAACATGCTCACGACGCCGTCGTTATTTCCTCTGCCTGAGGCGTCCGCCTTCCCGCGAAGCGCATCAAAAATGACGGGGCTGAACTCCCCATCCAGGTTCTGTTCTTTAAAAAGGGAAAGAAAAAAAAATCCCTGAGTCTCCAGTTGGGAGAGATATACCGGCAATGGATAGGACGGACAGGCCCAGTTTTCCTTGGCAAGGCATGCGTCGATGAAAAAGAGTTTTTCAGGCGAAGAGGATTGCTTCAAGATATTCATGATCTCGTCGAATGAAATGAGCGAAATCGAAGATGGCTCGCTTGATGGCAATGGTGGTGCTTGATGGGGAACCAGAGAAAAAATGGATTTCGATGCAAGATCGTTTAGTTCGTTTCCGGAGAAGCTTTGTTTCCGCTTTGTTTCATAGACCGTTCCATGTCCTGAGAAGTAAAACAGAAATTTCTCTTTTCCGCACTTTTCAGATATCAGCGTGACCCATTGAAGAATAGCCTCTTTGGTCGCCTCCTGATCTACAAGCAGTTTGACCCGGTAGCCGCAGGTTTCAAGAATCGATTTCATCTCAAGGGCCTCTCTCTTCGGGTGCTTGAGATGCCGGAGCTTGATCGTTTCAGAGCCTTTTTGTCCATATTCATTGATGCCGACTACCAAGGCGTATCCGAAAAGGGTCTCCTTATGGGATCGAAGCCGCTCGTCCAGCACGCGGTTTGTTGTGTCGTCGCTGAATTGCCGCCACGCTTTTATCATTTGCGGATCGCCCCCCTGATTCATGCGCCCACCATCTCCTGGCGCGGGAATTCCCAGGTGGGTGGTCGCCTGATTCGGAGGCGGCGTAATGATGACCTCTTTTGTCCTTCGGCATCCCGAAAGCGCGCCGGAAAAAATGAGGGCCGGCAAGATCCATAAGAGCCATAAATGAAGACCGGATCGGCGGATGGCTTTTTGTAGATTAAGCTTTTTCATCACAGCAGCTCCTGACGATGAGATTTCTTTGCTCTGTTTCTTCGTTGATATCCCCAGGGGCGATTTTCACGGCGCACTCTTTCTTCAGGGTCTCGCCATCAACGGTTTCCGCCCGGAAAACGAGAATGACTTTCTCCGTTTTCTTTAAGATTTTACAAAAATCGCTCCATTTGAGATAGTTGTGCCACTCGCCGCTGCAATAGGTCTCTTTGAAAGCGTCGTTTTTCTTCAAGTCCGACGGAAGGTCAAGCCGGTTGCAAGGCTGCGGAATAAATGAGGTCATGTGGCTAACAGAACCGCCGGCTTCAATGGTAACGGGATGGGCGTTTTCCAGGGGATTCATGTCCCACCTCTCTTTCATGATGGATATGTCGACGAAATTCTCCCATTTCAGAAGATACCCGGTTCCCTCAAGACGCATCGTTACGAACTCCTTATAGATTGCGTCGTTATAGCCGGGCGCGCCCTTGTTGATGTATGAGAGTCTGGCCGCCACATGCAGATAGGCATGGCCGTCTGGATACTCCTTGGCGTAAAAGAGGATTTGGGTAACCGGAAGCATGGCGCTCTCCGGGCCCTGGAAAAAATGGTAGCAATGCCAGCCAATGGAAACGATGGAAACGATGGAGAGCAGCACTCCCAAAGCCGTGGCGATTTCCGGGAGAGCTCTTATTTTTTTGGCTGGTTTTTTGTTCATTATGACGCCTTCAGTGTCTAAAACTCGATGTTCAAGTTTTTGTTAATTTCCCCAACTCCGGCGTTGGAAAAAAAATGTGATCCTCGAAATACGCCATGTATTACTGCGGTCAAATTTTTTTTTCCGCCTTGGATTTGAACAAATTTCCTAAAAACTTGAAGATCGAGTAAAACCCTACGCATCTGGAAAAATGCGCTTTCTTCCATGCGGAGTGGCTGATTAAGAATCGAAAAGGATCGCGCCTCCATTTTTTTAATCGTTGTAAAACGATTGGTTATTTTAAGTCAACGTTTGAATGGAAAGCGTGATTCTTTTCGTGTATCAGGGTAATCGCATTTGGGATGCGTCTCCCTCGGCCCTGCCGGGGGCCAACCTTTTGAAAAGGTTGCCAAACATATTCAAATAAAGGTTCCATAAACACCCTCTAAAAACCTCTTTGCCCCGCTTTTTAAAAGCGGTCCGCCGGAAGCATTGATAATCAATTCAAATTATTACTTAAATCACTCACCAAGCCCTATTCTACATGCGATTCCCCTGTTTCGTGTATAAAAGGGTCTTGAGTTATGGCCCATATCTGGGTATGGTCGTTTTTTTAGGAAAGATCGAGGGAATCATGGAAGAGGGCTTTCAAATGATGGTCCAATTCAAATCGCTCCTGTCAGAGGTGCCGCAACTGGTCTCCGCCATGTACGCCATGATCCGGCCCTTCATGGTAAAAGGGGTGCTGGTGATGACCGGGGGAGCTTTGGGCGCGCTCAGCCGCTATGGCGTGGGCCTGTTTACGGCCAGAACATGGGGAACTCATTTCCCCTGGGGGACGCTTCTGGTCAATCTGACCGGATGTTTTTTAATCGGTCTGGTCTTCGGCCTGGCCGAGCGTGTCAGAATGATCACGCCGGAGTTCCGGCTCTTTTTTATCACCGGTTATCTGGGGGCGCTGACGACGTTCTCGTCGTTCGCCCTTGAAACCGTGACTGCCGGACGCGCCGGAATGCCGCTTCAGGTTTTTTTCAATATTATCGTTAATAATCTTGGGGGAATCACCCTCACGTTCATGGGGATGTGGTTCAGCCGGCTCAAGTAAGGAGAAATGGGGCGATGGTGCGCTACAAGGCCATAGAAATTTATACCAGCGAGACGGCCCGCATCTGCAACAAACCGATTGTGGATGCGCTCACCCACTATGTCCGGGACCGGAAGATCGCGGCCCGTATGTTGGTGACCCGTGGCATCGCCGGGTGTTACGAAGATGGCGAAATCGCCACCGGGCGGCTGGAGGTTCTCTCCTACAATATGCCGGTCCGGATCGATATTATTCTTCCAGAAGGAGAAGCCAGTCAGGTGTTGCAAGAGCTGGAAGAGATGGTCGATGAGGGAATCGTGGCCCTTCGGGATGTGAATGTCCTGATCCATAAGGTGAAGAACTCTTTTTTTCCCCGCCATCTCAAGGTGCTGGATGTCATGACCCGGAATCCGGAGAGCGTGGCCTGTGATCGCCCCCTGATCGATGCGGCCCGGCTGCTTCTTTCATCCATTTTCACCGGGCTTCCCGTAGTGGACGAAAAGGGGCGGCCCAAGGGTGTGATCACCCAGGGTGACCTGATCCGGAAGGGGGGGCTTCCGCTCCGGCCTGGGCTCATTTCCGAATCCGATCCGGGGCTGCGGGAAGATCTGCTGAAGATTCTTGACGGAAAAATCGCACAAGAGGTCATGACAGAACCGGCGATCACCATCCGGGAGGACCGGCCTCTTTCCGAGGCCGTGGATAGGATGCTGGCTCAACATGTCAAACGGCTGCCGGTGGTGGATGGATCGGGAAGGCTTACGGGAATTGTTTCTCGGATCGATATCTTCCGCACCGTAATGCGTGAAGCGCCGGATTGGAGCGTGCTCAAGGCCCGGAATACGCACGTGCAGGTTGATCACTTGAAGCGGGTGGGGGAGATTCTGCGGCGCGATACCCATACCGTTCTTCCCGACACCCCCATCAAAGAGGTGATCCGCATCATCGATCAGAACGACATCCAGCGGGTGGCGGTGGTGGATCGGGATGGGCGGCTTCTCGGCCTGATTTCGGACCGGGATCTTCTCTGTTATTTCAAGCCGGAACAGGAGGGGATCTTCGCCCTGTTATCCAGATGGAAACATTCTCTGAAAGAAAATTCCTCTCCAGGCGATTTGAAAAAACGTTTGATAGAGACACTGGCCAGCCATGTGATGAGAACACAACTGATAACGGTGACCGAAGAGACGCCCATCGAAAACGCCATGCGCATCATGACCGAAAAGGCGCTGAAACGCCTGCCCGTGGTGGACGCGGTTGGCCGGTTCAAGGGCATGCTCAGCCGGGATTCTCTGCTGCGAACCGGCTATCAGGGAAAATAGGCGTTTTCTTTTACTTCTTTCCTTAGCTCAGGCTGAGTCTCTACAAACCATGCAATCGGAATCGGCTCATGTTCACTGAAGCATTTAATTCGAAAAACGTCCGTTTTCAAAGAGAGAAATGCGAGTGTCATGTTCAGACTAAACGGTTATCCGCCAGCACCGGTGGATGGTTTTTCGTTTGCTGATGTAATCTTCCGGGATGGTGAGGGTGGTGATCTCCGTGATATCCGATACAGTGAGGCCTTCGGCCCGCAGATCGAAGCTCTGATGGTTGGTGGAAAAGAAAACCGTGCTTTTTTTTCTCATCACGGCCATGACCGCGGAAAGAAGCCGGGGATGATCTTCCAGGATGTCAAACTGAAGGTTCCGGGTCCGTGTGGTCGAGTAGGAGGGCGGGTCGACCACGGCCAGATCGAATTGGGGCCCCTTTTTCCGGATGGCGTTCAGAAAGTCGAAGGTGTCGGCGTGAATCAGGGTGTTGTTGGCTTCCGGAATGGCGTTCAAGGCCATGTTCTCCTTTGCCCAGGAGATGGCCGATTCGGAGCGGTCGACGGAGGTGGTGCTTTTCGCCCCGCCTTTCGCCGCGTAGCAGGAAAAAGAGGCGGTGTAGCAGTAGAGGTTCAAAAAATCGTAGCCTTGGGCCATCTCACGGACCATGGCCCGTGTGTTTCTGTGGTCCGAAAAGAGGCCGGTGTCCACATAGTCGAAGAGGTTCACATAGAACTTCAGATCCCGTTCGGAAACGGCAAGCTTGTGGTTGGTGTTGGCCAGGCGCTCATAGCGAACGCCGTCGGCCTTGCCCGCGATGCGTTCTTTCAGGTGAAGATTCTCCGGAGGGAGCGCCATGACGCGGGCGATCGCCTTTCCCATCATGGGCAGCCACTCTTTGGTGGACTGTTTTCTTGTGTATTCAGAGATGACGATATGGCCGTCGTACCAGTCCACGGCGGCCCGGATCTCTGG
>JAGVHJ010000506.1 GCA_020056645.1 Desulfobacterales bacterium | reverse complement strand
CGCCATTTTTTATCAGGCCGATGATTTCATCAATAACACCGACATCGTTTTTATGTTCTGTGAGAAAGGTGAGCTCCGTTCCCTTTACGCATCCCAGGGAAAGGATATCAATAATGCTCGCTGCGTCGACCTTCGCCCCGTTTTTAACTATCCAGATGTTGGTTTGGGCTTTCTGGGCGAGTTTCGCTATCATTGCGGCAGGCCGGGCATGAAGGCCAAGCTCGTTGGTGATGACAATATTTCGTGACAATTCTTCTGAAGCGGTTTTCATATGTTGGGATTCGGCCCAAAATGTTTGGGCGCTTTTAATATTCCTTGTGACCGTGTTTATGATCGCTTTAAGCTACTGGTGAATATCCATGGTTCTATTTAATACAAGCTTCATGTATCAGGGGAATCATCATATATCAATCCAAGTGCATTGACAACAATAGAATTTATTGATAATTTTTCAAAAAATGATTGGAAATTAAAGATAAATAAAAAAAAGGGAGGGGGGCATGAACATGAGGATCAAAATATACGGCAAAGAAAAATGCCCATTTACAAAGGCCGCGCGGGAAGATTATGAAAAGCAGGGCATTCCGTTCGACTATATCGATGTTTTGGCCAATGCGGAGGATCTCGAAAAAATGTTAACACTTTCAAATGGCCAAAGACGGGTTCCGGTCATTGTGGAAGGAGATGCGGTCACCGTTGGCTTCAGGGGTAAGGCCTGAGGGGTCTAAACACCTCGGCAGGTAGCCGTAATCAAACAACGACCATCAACCATTATTGATAAAAAAGAGAACAACAAACTCCTATGACAAACAATCTGAAGAAACAGAAGCTCAGCAAAAGAAACGCGCATAAACAATTTTTAATCGACGATTTCAAACTGGAAGAGTCGTGGCGTATTTTTAAAATAATCGGAGAGTTTGTCGAAGCCATCGACACCATTCATGACGTGGGCCCGGCAGTGAGCATTTTCGGCTCCTCCAGGACAAAACCGGATAGTCCCTATTATAAACTCGCCGAAGAGATCGCCGCGTTGATGGTGAAAAACAATTACGCGGTCATCACCGGAGGGGGCGGAGGCATCATGGAAGCGGCCAACAAAGGCGCCGCCGAGGCGGGCGGGGTCTCTGTCGGACTCAACATCACCCTCCCCTTTGAACAGGTGCCGAATAACTATTCGACGATCAAGCTACAATTTAAGTATTTTTTCATCAGAAAAGTAATGTTCGTCAAATACGCCTCCGCCTACATAATCATGCCGGGCGGTTTCGGCACCCTGGATGAGCTCTTCGAATCCGTGACGCTGATCCAGACCCATCGGATCAAGCCCTTGCCCGTGATCATGGTCGGCAGGGATTATTGGAGAGGATTGATCGACTGGATCAAGGAGCGACTGATAGCGGAAAAAAACGCATCGCCGGCGGATCTCGATATCATTCAAGTCATGGATGAGCCGGAAGAGATTCTAAAAGCGATCAAAAAGAACACCTATCATGCCGACAGTTGAAGGCTGCCGGGGCAAGCGCCCTTCACCTCAATTTTCGGATGGCCATTTCCCACCGGGTGGGCCCCTTGGCCTCGGGATCTGAGATTTTGATCTCAGTGATTTGAACCCGTTTCAGATCGTCCGGCAAAATAATGGAGGATTTGATACCCATGATGATGGTCGTTGACGTGATGAGACCGGAAACCTTCACGGTGGGGCTCGACTCGGACTGATCGACCTTGCTTGAAATCACCCGGATCTCTTCATTCAACGTTTCAATCTCTTCAATGATTTTTTCAGCCTTGGCGCGGTTTGCCGTAAGAATCTGGGAAAGCGTATCCTTTTTTAACATGCTTTCCCTGATCTTTTCACTCACGGAAGAAACCACCAGATCCACCTTCCCGACATTGGCTTCAAGGATGGCCGCAGCCTCCATGTCTCCCTTTTCCCTCAGGGCGGCGATCTCTTTTTGGGCCTTTTGTCTGGCTTGAGTCAGATTTTCCTTTCTCGATATATGCTCGGCGATCACAGAATCGTTTTCCTGATCGAGTTTCTCGTTTTTCTCAATCTCAAGATGAATCGCTTCAAGAATGACCGTCTTCTCCTTGAGGACACTTTTAACTTTTCCGACCACATGATCCAGGTGATCGTTGACGCCGGCCCTCAATCGGCAGGGTTCCGACACGGACGTTCCGATTTGGACCACATCGAATCCTTTTCTAGCGGATATCCGGGAAGAAATGATCTTGCACTTCTCACTTTTACATCGGCCGCTGATCATCGCCCTGGAGTCCAATATCTCCTTCTGGATGATGAGATCGCCAAAGGCTTCCACATTGCTGTTATACATATACATGGCCTGCACACTACCCTCGGCCTTGATGTCGGCGTCAATGATTCCCGCGGAAACGTTCAGATCTCCGGTGATATCGATTTCACCTCCCACGACTTCCTTCGCTGTCAGATTAACGGCACGGACCCTAAACCCCTGGCACACAGCGCCCTCAACCACCACATTCCCCTTAAAATCGATGTGACCGATTTCATAATCCACATCGCCCTTGATAACCAACTCCGGCAATACCGAAATTTCATTTTTCAGGGATAATTTGGGCATTCCATCGATGGCGGCGAAGGCTTTCAGACCATTTTCCGAAAGATCCACCCCCGATCCGCATTTGAGTTCGACCTCGGGGAGTTCAGGAACCAAAATCTTGTTTCCGAAAATATCATACCCCGCCTTTCCCTGAACCGTTCTCGAAAGTTCAGCGAGCAGTTCACCGGTTCT
>JAGVHJ010000297.1 GCA_020056645.1 Desulfobacterales bacterium | reverse complement strand
CTTTATTTTGATATGTTTGGCAACCTTTTCAAAAGGTTGGCCCCCGGCAGGGCCGAAGGAGACGCATCCCAAATGCGATTATCCTGATTAAAAAGGCAGGGAATCGCATGTATCATTTAGACGGCTCTTGCTATAGTGGCGAAAAGCCCTGTTGTGAGAGACCTTCACTTTTTTTTCGGATGAGAGATTCGACGGCTTTTTGCGCAAAAACGGGCAAACTACTTGAGGCCCTTGAGCGGTAAGGAGGAAGCCATTTTTTTTCAATCGTTCTTTTTTTGGGTGTCGCAAAATAAAAAAGATACCGTATGGTAGGGGTATGATGAAACGTTTCATGTTAAACATTATCTTTATTCTATTATCTCTCTATAGTCTCTGTTCCTGCGCGGTGAACCATGCTCCGGTATATGCTAAAAACGGAAAAAAATATGGGGTGGTTTCGGGCAACTTCACGGACCGATGGTATGATTACTATGAAAGGGCCCTCTCCTATAAAAACGGCGGCTATTTTAACGAGGCCCTGTCGGACCTGAATCGGGCCATTGAGATCAGACGAAACGATCAACGGTGGGTCAATACCTATGGGATGCACTTCATTGATTATTTTCCCCATCGGGAAAAAGGGATCATCTATTACCTTCTTGGCGACTATAGACTCTCCGAAGAGGAGCTACTGATATCCATGCATCGAGAACCGTCGGCCAAAGCCGGTCATTTTATAAATCAATCCCGAATCAAACGGATGGTAAAGGAAAAGAGACCGGTCACCCCTCCGGCCCTTCAACTCCACTATCCTCAGAGTACACGTGATGAGTTCGTGAAGGTGTCCGGGCTCGTCAAGGATGGATGTTATGTGTCGTCCATCTCCGTTTCCGGAGAAAAGATGCAAATAGCCGCCTCTGAGACGACGCTTCCTTTTTATAAGCAGTTGTTTCTCTCCGAAGGTGATAACCACATCGAGATCATCGCCAGGAATCTCCTGGGAGGGGAGATCCAAAAGCGCATCCATATCATGAGTGACCGCTCGGGCCCAACGATCATCATCAAGGAGCATATCCCGGAGGTGACGCTCTCCGGATATCTTACCGACCGATCGGCCCTCCGGTCCTTTCAGATCAATGGGGCTGAGCGTATCCATACCCTGAAAAACGGTTTTTTCAACCTTCAATTAATTTCGCAGCCAGGGCCGCTTCTCCTAACAGCGTCGGACGCGCTTGGAAACACGACCCAACTGGCCTTGAATCCCGATCAGTTGCGACCCAAGGAACGAGCCGATTTCCCTCTCTTCATGGCAGGCACTTGCCTGGTGGACGCCTCCCCGTTTGCCGGATCAATGAAACGCCACCCGGAGATCCACATCCGTATTGATGGCATGGGCCATGAAAGTGTGGTTTATAAGAAGAGTGTCTCCCTGAAAGGCGAAATTCGAAGCACCTCACCGGTCGGTTCGATTAAACTCTATCTGGAAGGCGAGCCTCTATCGATTGCACTTGATGGGAATGAAGGCCATGTGGTCCCTTCGGGAGCGGTCATCTCCTTTAACCAGTCGATTGCCGTAAATGAGGGAAGAAACACCCTGAAAATTTCCGTGGAAACGGTTTCAGGAAATCAGGGGAGCGTTGAAATGACCATCATCCGGAAGATCCCTGAGATATGGAAACCGGAAAGCCGTTTTGCGGTAAGACTCACTCCCCTGGATCACCACGCCCGGAAATATGAGCGTTCTCTTTTGCACCGGCTCTTCGGACAGGCCCCCGTGTTGACGGGATCTGCTGGAGTCTTGGAGGATGAAAAACGAAGCGTGTTTCAGGAGGCGATGGCCCTTGATTTGCTAAAAAGGAAACGGTTTCAGCTCCTCTCCTCCGGTATAAACGACCTTGAAACGGGCGCGACACAGAAAGACCCGGCGCGTCCCGCCTTAAAGGAAGAACACCCACCTTTGCCCGATGGACTCCTCATGGGAAACTCCTGTGTGGACCCCTGGGGCGTCGAAGTGACGGTGCGGTTGGTCGCCCTCGCCTCTTTCGAGGAGATCATCGCAGCCGACCATTTTTCGCCACGGGGAGAGCAGGAGGATGTGAGGAGAATAGCCCGTGACCTCTCCCAAAGCCTCCACCACTCTTTGCCGGTTATTGAAGGAAAGGTCACGGCCATCTCTTCCGAAAAAGTGTTGATTTCCTGCACTAATGGAAAAATAAGAGAAGGGTGGCCCGTATACGTATATAAAGAACTCGATTCCACTCCGGATGGCCCTGGCCCCTCCCTTTCCAAGGGCGGCGGCGACACCGCCATTTTGGGACTTTTTACCATGGGCCCGGATCAGAGCGTCGATTTGAAGAAATCGAATATTCACGTTGAAAAAGGGGACAGGGTGATCGCCAGATGAGCATCGATCCTGAACAAGAGAAGATCATTTTAAACGAATGCCTGGTTATGCGTCAGATGGAGGGCCTGGTGCGGGAATATGGGACCCTGATCAAGGCGACCATTCGAAAGACCTTCCGACTCGTTGGCATTTCCATTGTTACAGAGGATGTGGAGGATGTGTGCATGGAGGTCTTTGTCCGGCTTTTTGATAATAACTGCAAAAAGCTCAGGCAATTCAATCCAGAGAAGCTGAGGCTCTCCGGATGGATCAAGCTGATCGCGAACCAGACAACCATTGATGAGATCAGACGAAAAGACCCCCACGCCATTTCAAGACGGAACGAACGGGTGATGATTGAAGAGGTCAATCACCTGCTGAAGTATCACTATGAAGAAAACCATGAGATGGTGGAAAAGCTGGGCATGGTGATCGAAACACTGGAAGAGATGCTGCCAAATGACAGAATGGTTCTGAAAATGTTCTATTGCGAACATCTCTCCCTGGAAGAGGTTTCAAAAAAAATCGGAAAAACAAAAAAAACCACTCAAACAGTGAAGGACAGGGCCAGAGTCCGCTTGAAAAAGAGAGTGGAAGAGCGGTTGAATTTATAAAACGCGAACGATCCATTACGATTGTTCGATTTCCCGATCCCTCTTCTTCAGATCGGAAACGAAAAATGTCAGGAGTTCCTATGGAAATACCATGCGTTGATATGGAAACATTATCGGATATCGTGAGCGGGACGATCAGCGCCGATGAGCGGCAACGAATCGTCGCCCACATCAAAACCTGTCCGGAATGCTTTTTGCGGGTGAACTCGGCCTTGCTGGTCTGTTGCGATGAGAATACCGGCGCGTCTCAGCCCCTTCCGGACAAAGAGGTCCGCTCCTTTGTCAAGCGGCTCGAAAAAAAGATCAAAAAACCCCTGTGGGACATCCGGAAAAGGCTTCAACCCTTCATTTCATGGCGCGATGACCTTGCCCCGGACCTGCCATCGGTATACGGATACGCGAGAAACCAGGCCGATTCCTTGAACCAGATCAAGATTGCCTATATCCAGATTGAAAAAAGGTTTGGTGACATCAAAACGCTCCTGCTCTTCGAAAAGTATCTGGACCGGTTCAATATTCATATCCGGGTGAGCCATCCCCACACAGGGGTCTGCAATATCCGCTTCAATCTGCTGGGAGAAGAGGGCCCGGTCTCGCGATTATTGAAAGAGGGCCACGCATCGTTTGAAGATTTCCCCTTCGGGGCCTATGAGCTTGTGATGATTCATCAGCAGAAAGAAAAAGGAAGTTACCATTTTCAAATGGACAACAGGGGGCTTCTCAATGGAGAAAACACTCTATCTTGAGGCCGCCCGGGAAGGCGGCAGGTTGCAGATCAGCATCCGGGAACGGGTCTCATCCGACCTTGATCCCTCTATCGATCCCTACGAAGTCAAAGCGCTCTCCATGGAACAGTTCGCCCACATCGAAAAAGAGTGCTTGAAAGCCATGGATTTTCTGGGAGCCTCTTTTGGAAAAGGCGGCATCACCCATCAGGCCCACGAGAACCTGCGGAAAATGGGAGAGCTTTTGTCCGACGAACTCTTGACGCCGAAAATCAAAGAGGCGATTCTCCATTCGAACGCCTCCTTTCTCATGATCCGCATCGACGACCAGATGGTGCAGATTCCCTGGGAGCTCATATGCCTGGATGGCGTATTTCTCTGCGAACGGTTCAACCTGGGCCGTCTCGTTCGGACACGCCAGGAGGTGGCCGAGCCCGTCAACCGGCGCCCCTCTTTCCCCATAAACCTGTGGATACTTGCAAATCCGGGCCGGAACCTCGCCAGCGCGGATAAGGAAGGTGAATTGATCCTCAAGATCGCGGACACGCTCAATCCGGAGGATATGACCATCGTCAACGCCTCCCTCGATTCCGCGAACGCCACACCGGAACAGATCCGATTCAAGATTAAAAATTCAGACCTGGTCCATTTTGCCGGTCATGCGGAGTATAACCCCCAGAACATATCTAACAGCGGATGGAAACTCGCGGACAGTTATTTCAGTCCAACAGAGATCGATCAGATGGCAGGCGGTTCGAAAATGCCCGCCATCGTCTTTTCAAATGCCTGCCGTTCGGCCCGGACAGGCGAATGGAAAGAAGAAAGGAACTCATTTGGGATCGTAAACGCCTTTTTAAGGGCCGGCGTCCAATACTACATCGGCACCGCCTGGGAAATCATGGATAGGCCAAGCACCCTTTTCGCCTGTGAATTTTACAACCGGCTCTTCTCCGGATCGTCCATTGGCGAAGCGGTGCGTCTTGCGAGAAAGGCCCTCAAAGAAAAATACGCCACCGATTATGTGGGATGGGCGGGCTACATATTATATGGAGACCCCCGTTACAAGCTCTTCGATATGACACGGGATGGCAATGCCTTATTAACGAAGGAAAAGATCCTTTTCTCCGAAACGGACGATACAAGGCCCCATATCCGAGGCGTCGCGACCGAGCCCACACCCGTTATTTCCTCTTCAGGGAAAAAAAAAGCGCCCCCCCT
>JAGVHJ010000429.1 GCA_020056645.1 Desulfobacterales bacterium | reverse complement strand
TTGCTGAACTGGCAAAAACAAAGGCCTAAAGGCCTCAAACCGTTTGCCAGTTTTAGCGCAAGAATCCTTCCAATCTCTCATCCGAAAAAAATAAATGTCACTTCACAAAAGGGCCTTTTTACGGCTAAAACAAGGCCATACTGAATAGTTACAAGGGATTTACAGATGCAGCTCCGGAAGCATCGCCCCGTGCGCCAAAAGATTACGGTGCAGTTCAAAGCATTTGTTAAGATCGTGGCGGATATGACCGACACGGGATTCGTTTACATAGCGGTGAAGATAGTCCCTATATGCCGGATGGGCGCAGCTATCAATAATCATTCGTGCGCGCTGAACCGGGCCAAGACCTCGTAAGTCGGACAGCCCCTGTTCCGTTACCACCACTTGGACGGAATGTTCGTTGTTGTCAATATGCGGGCACATGGGGACAATGGAACTGATCTTTCCCCCCTTTGCGATGGAGGGTGTTATAAAAATGGATAAATAGCTGTTGCGTGTAAATTCACCGCTGCCGCCAACGCCGTTCATAATATCCATACCGTAGATGTGCGACGAGTTGACATTGCCGTATATGTCGATTTCCAATGCCGTGTTGATGGCGATTACGCCCAGCCGCCGAATGACCCCAGGATGGTTTGAAATTTCCTGAGGCCTCAGCACGATCCGGGGGGCAAAAAAATCAATATTGGAGACCATCTGATCCAGCATTTCAGCTGTTACGGTGAGACTGGTGGCGCTTGCGCCCAGCAACCGCCCTTTCGCCATTAACGCCACCTGGGAATCCTGGAATACTTCCGAATACATGGCGAAGGCTGGTATTTCAGGGGTATTGCCGAGAGCTTCCATGACACCGTTGGCCATATTGCCGACGCCCGCCTGTAGAGGAAGTAAGGTTTTAGGAATGCGTCCGCAGGCCATTTCCTTCAGCAAAAATTCCGCCACATGATGCCCGATGGCTTGACTGACGGCATCAGGCTGGTCAAAATCGCCCACCTTATCCGATGCATCGTTTTCAACGACGCCGATTACTTTTCTGGGATCAACCACTGCATAAGGAAAACCGATTCGGGTCAACGGATCGTATATGGGAATCGGAGTGCGATGCGGCGGCGGAGGCATAACGACAATATCCGCCATCTCACGCAGTCGTGGGGCCTGATGGCGGTTCAATTCGATGACAACCTTTTTAGCGTACTTTAAATAGGTGGGGGAAGCGCCAATTGAGGTGCTTAAATAAACCCTTCCATCCGGTGTGATTTCCGTGGCTTCGATCACCGCGAGATCTATCTCTCCTAAAAAACCCCAGGAAACCATTTGGGGCAGATGCGAAAGATGCATATCCACATACTCCACCTTCTGCTGATTGATCAGTTTCCGCATCGCCTGTCCCGCCTGATAGGGGGCGCGCCAGGCTACGGCTTCGGCTGTGGCAAGATCTTCATCCACGCTTTGTCCGCTGGATGCGCCGGTTAAGACTCGAATTTGAAAAGGGTGTCCAAGAGCGTGTTGTTCGCGGGCATACGCCGCCAATGCTTCGGGAACTGCTTTTGCAGCACCTGCTGGAGAAAATCCTGAAAAAGATACGGTTTGCCCGTGCTTAATGCTCGTGGCGACTTCCTGTGCGGTTAATACCGGATAAGGTCCATATTCTGTCATATCCCCTGCTCCCCATGATCTATTACGTTCGGTTGTGTGGAAGAACGATTATGTTTTTTAATAATACTCAGCTGAATTTACTCTTGAAACACCATTTGTATAGTCCCCATTGATTATTTTTTTGGCGATCTTAAAAAAGCATGGCATACGCAAAAGAAGATCATCTCTCATGCCTTTCGGTCCAGCTTGTTCAACGACCATACCAAGACGATGGCGCCCGCCATCATCCACACTGGGCCGAATAGCCACAGCCCTACAGGCACTGCTATGTAGAACCCACGCATACCCAATGTATAGTGCAACGCGCCTTGGTTGATCACCCCGGCCACACCCTCTGGTGTCACGGTAGGATCATGGACCTCCAGAATATTAATCATGAAACCGGCATGGTTGTAATAGCGGATGGTGAGGGTAAAATTGAAGAATGCATAGAAAAAGAGTACTACCAGCAGCATGAGTTTAAACATCCACAAAAATTCGCTTCGTGCGCCAGCCAAATTCAGCGAGTGGGAGATCTCCTCAAAAAGCCCTGGCCTGAAAGCCACGCTCAATAGACCCAAACTGATCAGAATCGCTGTTGATGCCAGGAAATTGGCCGCCATTAAGCCATTGCGCAAGGTTTGCACGGCCAGAATATCGCACCTGCCATCCATCACGCTGCGCACCCATTGGACACGCACATGATTGGTGATGCCCACGGCTGTCCGCAGTGGGTTTAGGCGGACCCGGCGAATCAGAAGCCAATGATAGACAATGAGCATCAAAAAGGTAGCTATCGTCATGAGCGATTCCAGAACACCGCCTGGAAACACAGACAAAAGGTCAGCTTTCCATCCCCAAGCCATCATATTATGATTTTCCTCTCGTTGATGTGAAGATAGACCATGGATTTGATTTTAACCGTTCCTATGCCTCCGGAACATCGTCCACTCTCACCGTACATTTCTTCAGAATCGTCTTAATTCGATCTCCTTTTTCAGCCAGAAAGAACGTCAACGTTTCAAGGTCGTGCTCCTCCATCTCGATTCCTTGGGATACAAGGAGATCGCTGAGCGCCATGGCCGCCTCAATAATCCGGTCGTGGGCATCGGCTTCTTTTTTAGAAATAGCCGCCATTTTTCAGCTTATTTGCTTTTCCGTCTGGATTTTTCGACGTGCTCCATCTCTTTTGCCGGTTCCGTATCCAAGGAGACCTCCGGAGGCTCACTTGTCTGCGCAGCCGGGCCAAATGGTTTGATGTTTTTTAAAATTTGCGTTACCTGGGGGCCATTTTTCGCCAAAACCACTGCAATCTCCCGGATGGTCTGGTCGTTCATAGCGATTTCTATGCCGCTCTCCCGTATGAGTGTTTCCAGCTCATCGGCTGCATCCAGCATCTTGTCATAGGCCTCGGCCTCTTTTTTATCGGCGAAGGCTTGGCTGAGTTCAATTCCATTACGGAGAATAAAATATTTGACGATGACTGCCATGTGTTACTCCCTTATTTTCCTTTATATTTTATGATATCGATTGGGTTTCATTGATCACTGAAGAGATGAAGTCCCCGATGGCCCGGTGAACACGCTTGGTGTCTGGGCCGAGTAGAATGCCGTGGCGGTTGTGGCTGAAGATGAAATACTCTTTGGTTTCCGAACCGATCAGATCGAAGATTTTCCGCGTACCCTTTGGGTTGACCACCGGATCGAGTCTTGCCTGAACCACGAGGGCCGGAATGGTGATATGTTCGAGCTTGGGTTCAAGGTCGTTCATGAGCCTATCGAGTTCCCGTAAGGAGGAGATGGGATTCCTGAGATAATTGATGTGGGGATTTTCCGGGCTGTTGATCACATACTCTTTTTTTGCTGCGTTAAATCTCATTTTCGCCATCAGTTGATTCCAGGTATCGACCGCAGGCACAAACCGGGTGGAAAAGTCCTGGAGTTTCATGGGGGGGGCCACCGCAAAAACACAGGCTGGATCTTTCACCCGGCTCACCAGGTCGAGGGCCAGGCCAGCCCCTGTTGAAAAACCACCGACAACCACCTTGTCGCACATATTTTTCAAGATCAGATACCCCTGCTCCGCCGATTCAACCCAGTCGATATATTTTCGTGTGGCCAGATCGTCTGGAGAGGTGCCGTGTCCTGCGAGACGGGGCCCGTAAACCCAGAATCCCGTCTCCTGAAGATAGAGCGCGAGCTCTCTTATTTCCAACGGGGCCGCCATATACCCGTGAATGAGGAGAACTCCCACAGCCCTTGTTTTGCCCTCAAGCATCACCGGTTTTCCAACGGAAATATCCTTTGACTCTCCCTCAATGAAAAAACTCTTATACGCTTTTTCATACTCCCTGGAGGCACGCTCCAACAGGGTGGCGGTCAGTCGCCGTTTTATCTGATAGGGCGGCTCCATGGCGATTCGGAGAATGGCGGACTGGAGTCGTCTCAAAGGTTCGACCTCGTTTGCGATCACCGCAATGGGGTTTTCAACCCGGATCTTATGGAAATCGTGCTCCAGTTCAAATTTATCATAATCCCGGATGATGGCCCTCTCCTCGCGTCTTACGACCCCGGTCATTTCAGCGACCCCAATGAAATTCTCATATTTCTTGTACCGGTCATCGGTCAAGAGCTGAACCTGCGGCTCCCTCAGGCTTTCATGGAGAATAAACCCGTTTGATCGGGCGAATTCGATGGCCAAAAAAACCCGTTCGAGATAATCATCCTCGTCGATAATTTTAAATGGAAGGAGCTTCAAGACCGAGGCGAAAAGATGATCATGGTTGATGGTGGTCATGCCGTAGATCTGTCCCATGTAGCTTTCCATGATCTCGGTGGCGGATGTTTTCATGAGCGGCGCGGACGCGATGGGGTCATCAAAATTAATCTCTTTCAGGGAGGCGATGTCTTGTTCGATGAGCGAGTTGTCGAGATAGGGGCGGATATGGATGGGATCGCCGAAGTTGATGTCGATATCGACGCCGGAAAAGATCATGGTTCCTTCAGTCATCAACTCCTCGATCATCCGTTCCGTCAGATCCTCGACAAAACTCTCCGCGAGGCTGGTCAGAATGTTCTCCTTGGGAAACATGGGGTAGTAGGTGATGTTGACGGGTACGATCACGGTTTCATGGTCGAAAAGCGACGATACCGTTTCGATATTGAAGAGTGTCAGGAGTCTTTCCGCCTCGCCGGGAGACGATGTGAGAAGCCGCCTGATCCGTTCACGGTAAAATTCCGTTCTTAGGGCAAGGGTTGCGGCGCCCGTATGGGGCCGGTATTTACCACTATCGGATGAAATGATGAACTGATCGTTATCCATGATTTTTTTTGACTTAACCATTCGTCCTTCGGGAAAAATGATCCATGAGGCCTCACCGGTGAGAAGGCTTCTTACCATCAGCTCATCCCGATCTGGATTTTTGGTGGAGAGCGCCCCGGACTTGTCGAGGAAATCGGCCAGAGCGCCTTTGAAGAGGCCCGCGTCCGCAAGGGTCCAGATGGGGATTTTGGTCAGATTTTTTAAATAATAAGGAAGAAGGACGGTTTCAAGGCGTGTGAAATGGTTAATCACATAAATAACCGAGCCCTTTGGGAGCTTCTCTTCCCCATGGAACCGGACACGGGTTTTTGAATAATTGATGAGCCGTTTGAGAGCGAAGGTGGTTGAATAGAATGCAAAGGTGTTCATCGTTCAATTTCATCCCTGTCTTTTGGAAAGTGTGTCCAATGTGCGTCATCAAGCCGTGGACTATGATTAAAGAGGCTCGGTGGATGGATTGTCAATAAAAAAATTGACAAAAGGCCGCTATTCTCTGTAATCTTACGATCAGCATTCAAAAACAGTTTCTATCCATCCCCAAAAAACGAATCGCCAATACCATGGGCTTTTCTGATTTTTTACCAATCAGCGAGCGGAAAGGCAAACCATGATGTTCATGAAAAAAAAACCCAAGGTTATTTCCATCGACACCCTGTGCGCTCTGATTCAACCCGGAAACCGGATTTTTATCTCAAGCGGACCGGCGAGCCCTGTCAAGACCATTCTGGAACTTCAGAAAAAAGAGCATCCCAATCTGACCGACCTTGAGATCATTCAACTGACAACTCCCGGCGGCTTATTTTCCTTTGAAGAGGCCGCCCGTTTCAAGTACAGACTGAAAACCTTCACGGTCGGTGAAAGCATCGAAAAAAATCTCAAAAAAGGTTGGCTCGATTTTATCCCGACCCATATCGCCGAAATCCGGCATCTCTTTGTCTCAGGCGTGGTTGGCGTCGATATCGCCATCATCCAGACATCGCCGCCGGATAAAAAGGGAAATCTCAATCTGGGAACGGTCATCGACGTTTCTGATATCGTGGTGAAAAAAGCGCCTATCGTAGTGGCGGAAATCAACCCCCATGTGCCCAGGACCCATGGCGAGACAACCATTTCCATGGATGAGGTGGATTATCTGATAGAAAGCAGCCTTCCCCTGATCGAAAGGGAACAAAAAGAGTATGATGAGATCGTAAATAAAATCGCCTGGCACGTTTCAAACCTGATTGAAGAGAGCTCAACCCTCTCCTTACAGGTCGGCAGCCTCTTCGACGCCATTGCCACCCATCTTCATTCAAAAAAAGAGCTGAAAATCTATACCCATATTATTTCCGACTGGATAATTCCCCTGATCGAATCCGGCGCCATATCGGATCGAAGAGGGCTGCGGCAACAAAAGCCGGTGACGGCAAGCGCCTGTTTCGGCACCCGGAAGCTCTATGATTTTGTGGACAACAATCCACTCTTTGATTTTGTTCCGCTATTGAATGTCACCTACCAGACACTCATTCCCCGGATTCCCAAGTTCGTGGGGATACTCAATGTCAACAGGATCGATGTCTCAGGCGATCTGGTATCGATCAGCTCCCGGGACATCTCCCTTTCAGGGTTTGACAGCAAGCTCTCCTTTTCTCTGGGAGCGGCACACTCCCGGGGAGGCAAATCCATTGTGGCCCTGAGATCAACCGACCCGGATGGAAACAGCAACATCGTTATCAGACATACCGGAAACCAGGAGCTGATCCGCTCCACCCAAGGATCGACCCGGTATGTTGTCACCGAATATGGCGTCGCCAATATTTTCGGTAAAACGATCCGGGAGCGCACCTTCGAAATGATCGAGATCGCCCACCCCTCCCATCGGGGAGAGCTGGTGGAAGAAGCCAAACGCCAGGGGTATCTTTACCCGGATCAGATCTACATCACCGAGCGGGCCTTGAATTATCCCCATTTTCTGGAAACCATTAAAAATTTTGGAGATGGACTTGAGATCCGGTTCCGGCCCATCAAAACCAGCGACGAAGAGCGGATGCGGCGTCTCTTCTACACCGTTTCGGAAAAAGCGAGATATTTCCGTTTTTTTACGCCCATCCGTTCCATGCCCCATAAAAAAATGCAGACCTACCTGAATGTGGATTATAATCAATGCCTTTCGATCGTTGGCGTCATCCAGGAGAACCAAAACGATCGAATCATCGCTGAAGGCCGGTATGCCCATCACTCGAAAGAAGACTACTATGAATTGGCCTTTATTGTGGATGAGGATTTTCAAAACCGCGGAATCGCCCGGTTTATGCTGAACTATCTGTTCAGGATCGCCAGGGAGCGGGGCATCAAGAAGCTATGCGCCCACGTGCTCACCAACAACGAAAAGATGGTCTATCTGTTGAACAACCTGGATATCGAACCGGAAATCTTGGAGGATTATGATGAGATTCAGTTTCTGTACCACATTTGATTTGAAAAATGGCGCCCTGAACCGTTGACAATGCTACCTCCCATCCATATAATCCAGACAGACTAGACGAATATTCAAAAATGAGGTGTCTTATGGGGTATACTTGGCAATTACAGGAAGCAAAAAACAAGTTCAGCGAGC
>JAGVHJ010000156.1 GCA_020056645.1 Desulfobacterales bacterium | reverse complement strand
TTGAGGCCTTTAGGCCTTTGTTTTTGCCAGTTCAGCAAAAAGCCAAGAAGCTCCCGAACAAAACGGATTTTTCGCCATCTTGATGAATAGCTGCTGAATAGTTACACTCCCTTCAGGATTATTTGGGCAAAAGGGGGAAATAGCGCATGACGATAAAAAAGTTTACATAAGATCGATTATCCGACATTATATTTGGGGCTCAATTTCAGGATAGGCACCCATGCTCATTTTACCCGTCGATATTCATCTGATCGACGATTTCTTTGAGAACTCGTTCGGCATCCTCGACCGGAACCTGGCAGGTTCCAACCCGTTTATGACCGCCGCCGCCATATTTCAGCATCAATGACCCGATGTCTGTACGGGAGGTTCGGTTAACAATGCTGTGACCACAGGTAAATACCATATTTTGTTTTTTAAATCCCCAGATGGCCTGAATGGAGACGTTCTGATCCGGATACAGACTATAAAGCAAGAATCGATTTCCTGTATAGATCTCTTCCTCGTTTCGCAGATCCAGCAGAATCACATTTTTCTTGAGCGTCGTATTTCTTTTCACCATATCCCGGAACAATTTGTCCTGCTCAAAATACCGGTTGGTTCTTTCGACCACATCATGAATTTTTAGAATTTCACTGACCTTCATGGTTCGGCAGTAATCGATCATGTCCATCATGAGGCTGTAATTGCTAATTCTGTAATCCCGGTATCTGCCCAGGCCGGTCCTCGGGTCCATGACAAAGGAGACCAGCACCCATCCAGTTGGATTTTGAATCTCTTCAATGGTGAATCGTCCCATGTCCGCCTTGTCAACCGCATCGATCAAATCGTTAAAAAAATCATTTTCGGTTATTTTGTTTTGAGACTTGTAATAATTGTACACGACGCGAGCGGCGCTTGGCGAAGAGGTGTCGCACACCCCGTTAAAATCGCCATAGGCCTTTCTTTCCTCCTCGCTTGAGTGGTGATCAAACCAAAGGCCGCACCCTTTGACATAGGGAATATTGGCGAGAATATCGTTTTCCGAGACCTCGATAATGCCATCTTGAATGTCCTTGGGGTGAACGAATTTGATGTCATCGATAACGCCCGCCTCTTTAAATATCGCTGCACATCCCAGGCCATCAAAATCTGAACGAGTTATCAGTCGCATAGCGTTCTCCACGGATAGGGTTTAGGAAGTTTGTGTTTTGGGTAAAAAAAAGGTTTTGCCGCAAATGTCCCACGATAGGCATCATATGATATGGCATCTACTTTTACACAGGATATCCGATGAGTCAAGATCGATTAATAGAGGAATTAAGCTTGACTTCGCGGCCTCAATTGCATAGGTGGTTTGGGGCAGTAACAAAAAAAGAAGGGCGCTTATGGAAAAAACAAACAAATACCGGCTGCTGATGATCCTCGCCATGGTCATATGGGGTGGCTCCTGGGTGTGCGCCAAACTCATTTCAACCAATCTGCACTATCAGAAACTCGTCTTTATCCGGTTTGTGCTGACTTTTCTCTTTTTCATACCACCGGTCTTTATTTTCAGGGAGAACCTGCGGATCGGCCTGGATACGGCCAAAAGAATCGTCATTGGAAGCCTTTTCTACACGCTTTACAGCCAGGTCTTTTTTCTCGGCCTGAGCCGCGGGAGCGCTGGGCTTGGGGGCATCCTGGTCACCTCCCTCGTTCCTGTGATCACCTTCGCCATCATGTCATTCTCCACGGGGCTCCGGATAGGCTTCAGGGAGGCTGCGGGTCTTGCGATGGGGTTTCTTGGCTCCTTGGTCATCTTGAAGATAGATTCCGTCAGCAGCCAACAGCTTTTTTTGTCTGGAAACATCTTTTTTGTCATCGGGGCCTTTCTCTGGGCTGGCGTGACCATTAACAGCCAGAAAACCCAATCAACCATCTCCCTGTGGGTCTACAGCTTCTATCTGAACGGCGTCGCATCGATACTCCAGCTTGCTTTCGTGACGCCTTATGGACTTGACGGCCTCTTCCCTGCGGATATATCCTTTTGGATCTTGATGATCTATTTATCCTTGATGTCGACCGTTTTCGCCACCTCACTCTATTTCTACTCAACCCGGCTTATCGGCTCTTACAAGGCCAGCGCCTTCACATTCATCGTACCGTCCAGCGCGGTCATCCTCAGCTGGATATTTTTACACGAGATACCGGCCCCCACGACGCTTGTGGGCGGGTGCATCTCCATTGCCGCCCTCTATCTGATTCAGTCCAACCGGGACCCTGTGGTGCGGAGAGGCAATGAACTGGTGACGCGAACGGTTGAGTGAAGTGGGGGGATAGGGAGGGATGCGATTAAGCGCTATTTGGGAATCAAAGTCATGAACGCATGTTTGGCAACCTTTTCAAAAGGCTGGCCCCCGGCAGGGCCGCCGTCGGCTTGATCGCTTCGAGGTCTTATTTCACAACAAACCGAATGGCGTCTGTTGCCCGACGCACCATGCCATCCGTACTTTCGACCCGCACCTGGAGTTCGTGGGCTCCCCGTGTCAGAAACCATCGGCAGTGTGAGCCGGCAGAGGTTGTTAGCGAATTTCCATCGAGAATCCAGGTGACGCTGTCTGTGTCAGACGCGCCGCCGATCTCGAACATGAATGCCTCCTTCTCGTCTGGAATTCTCGGGTCCATGGCCATTTCAAGCCCATTCACGGGCCTGATCCATCGCAGAGGCGCATTTCCCTGCCTGGAGATCCCTCCTTCTGCTTGGGGCTCGCTTCCTTTTTGAAACCATTCAAACCGTGGGATAGACGAATCTTTGGGATCATCTCCATTCCTCCCCACCTCCCGCCTGACCAGTTTGGGGCTGATAAAAAGGGGCCGGGTATCCTGGTTTCTGTTCAATTCGGCGAAAACACTCCGTAAAAGAAGGGCGGGCCCCATAGAACCGGTGACGCCCTTGGTGGGCTGCGCGTCGGCATTGCCCATCCATACACCCACCACATACCGGTAATTATATCCCACCGCCCAGGAGTCCCTGTAGTCCGTGGAGGTTCCTGTTTTGACTGCTGTTTCAACGGGAAAATTCAACAGGCCGTTTCCGCCGAATTCGAGTTTCCGGGCATTGGGGTCTGCCAGGATGTTTCCGATGAGAGACGCGGTCTCCTCAGAATAAACGGCTTTTTCTCTGTATGGAGGGTGAGGCTCCTGACCATTTTGTTGGGTTACACGGAGGGGCCGGAAGATCCCCTGGTTTGCAAGGGCGGAATAGGCCTGAACCATCTCAAGGAGCGTCACCTCGCCGCTCCCCAGGGCCAATCCCTCGCCGTAAAAATCGGCGCTCTTGTCAAGACTTTTAAAGCCTATCTCCCGGAGTCTTTCCAGATAGGCCCCGCAACCCACAAAACGGATGGCCTTCACCGCGGGAATGTTTAATGAGTTTCCCAGAGCCTCCCTGAGCGTGACCCACCCATAATGAACGCGGCTGTAGTTGTGGTATGAATGGAGCCCCCGGCCCACCGCGTGACTTAGGGGGGCGTCTTCGATCGCATGGGCCGCGCTCCATCCCTTTTCCATGGCCAAGGCGTAGAGAAAGGGTTTAAGGGATGATCCCGGCTGCCGAGGCGATGTCACCCAGTCGATGTGCCTTCCCGACTTTTCACCGCTTGCGGCGGAACCAGAAACCCAAGCGAGGATCTCGCCGGTTTCGTGATTCGCCACAAGGCATGCGCCGTTGGTGGCCTTTTTTTCCGCAAGGGTGTGGAGCAGCTTCTCCATGAGGGCGGAGACCCTGGCTTGAAGGGAGAGATCTATGGTGGTGCCGATGACGCCCATCGCCTTTGATGGCGGGTTGTTGGTTGTTTGGCGAACAAAGCGGGCGAAATGGGAAACATCCCCCCCGTGAACCGGTTTTTCAAGGATCAGATTGTTGCTGGCGACTGAGGTGAAGGCCTCTTTGGGAAGGAGTTGCTGATTCAACAGCATTTTCGCAAGCGCTTTCATGGGCCCCTGGAGCCGGCTCTTTTCCTTGTATGGATCATAATAGGAGGGGGCGCGGACAAGGACCACAAGAGCAATCATCTCGTTTAGGGTGAGTGTCTCCGGTGACCGGTTGAAATAGTAGAGGGAGGCCTGAACGATTCCGCGCCGGTTCGCGGCATAAGGAACCTGGTTCAGGTAAAATTCAAAGATGTCGGCTTTGGTGTGTTTTTGTTCGAGCATCCGGGCCTCACACCCTTCGAGATAGCGGGACCAAAGGCTCCTTGGACGTGGATGGATCATGCGGACCACCTGCTCGGTGATGGTGCTTCCTCCCCGATGAGACCTCAGAGCCAACAGGTTCTGAACCAGGGCATGAAAACGAGCAAGCCAATCAACCCCATGATGGGAATAGAAACGTTTATCTTCAGAGAGGATGAAGAGACGCTTGATCATGTCGGGAATCTGATGAAGAGGCGCGTAGGAACCGCTATTCCACCGGTTGGCGTAGGTCACGGTGATGACCCGCCCTTCCCTATCCTTTAGCTGGGGTTTTCTCACCTCCTCCAAAAGGCCGGAAAGGGAGTCCGGCAAGGTTTTGACCGCACCCAGGGCCAGGATGTGGAAAAAAATCACCGTTATCCCGATCAAGCAGAGCGGTGCGATCAAAAACCGGATGAACCGTTTCCCATCCATCACTCGAAGGGATAGCGTCACTCGATCCTCATCACTCCGGAAACCCCTTCCCCGAACACGTCGGGGTCATACATCTCTTCGGCATGGACCGGTGTCATGGCGAACTCGCCTTCACAAATGGCCTGGGCCGTGTAGGAGAGATGGTAGTGACCCGGCGGCAGATAGTCGGAATAGAACCGGACGCTCTCATGTCTCAATTCCCGGTGATTAAAATTCCAAAGGGAGCTGTTATACTCCTGCCACTCCGTATAGGTGAACCAGAAGGAGCCGCCGCTCGCTTTAAAATCGCCTTTTTCCGCGTCAAACCGCGACGCGGTCGCAAGATCCCGGTTCACGGGTTCGAGCCCGCCGGGAATCGCGTCATCCACCATCACAAAATGGCGGGGACCGGAAAGAATCACGAAAATATCCACCCGCACCAGCTCGCCCTGCTTGATGGAACAGGGCGACGCGAGCTTCATCCACTTCCCTTTCCGCTCCACGGAGATCTCTTTTTGGATATCGATTCCCGCGTTGACCTTCTCACCTCTCTCCTCACTCCTCTCGAAGGTGATCATCGGCGAATAGTAGAGCCGCCCACTCCCTTCTTTCTTGAGGGTCAGGCGCTCTTTACTCCCCGGATCCTGGGGTAAGAGTTCTCTTTTTACATATTTCGGCGCCGCTTTCACATCCTTGAAAGAGGCGGTTCCCAGAAGCTCATCTTCAAGATGGACCGACACCGACATGGCGGGCTTCTCTTTTTCATATATCTGGGCGTAATCCCAGAGGGCCTTCATGCAAAAGATACTCTCCTGGGTATTCTCCCAGTGGGTTCTGTTTTTTCGGGTCTGAGTGATGGCGCGGACCAGTTTGTGGGGTGTGTCGCCCACCAGGGCCTTTCCGTTTTTCCGTTGACTAAAGGCTGAAAAGGCCGAAAGGATGGCCGCGTTGTCCCGAAGGGGAGTTGAGAGAATCCGTGCGAACCCCTTCTCCTTGGTTTCACTGAAGAGATATTGGCCGCTGGTCGCGTTGGCGTAGCCCAGAATATTTCTGCACATCGATTCCGCGATGGCCTCTCCCCCTTTTGTTTTCAGGGCGGCTTGCATGAAGAGGGCCTTTCCGAAAAGGTCCATCATGGAGGCGTTCGTTTCGTAGCGTTTCAAATCCGCAAGGGTCAATTGATCATTTTCCGCCAGGGCCAGGAGTGCCGCGGCCCGAACACTTTCGCCCATGCCCTTTGAGTAGAATTCCGGAAATACCTCCCGCTTCAATAGACCGTCAAGATAGGAGAAGAGGGTTGAGGTCACCGGTTCCGGAAGGGTGTATCCCCGCTTTTTCAGCCACGTAAAGGCCAGGGCCGTATAAGCAGACAGATAGGGACTGCCATACCGGTCATCCGGGACAAAAAAAGAGATGGCTCCGGAGGGCGTTTGAAAACGGATAGCATGGGATAGACTCTCCTTCACCAGCGTTTCCGCCTCCGGCCACGAGAACTCGGGAGAGAGATAGGGCTTCAGGAGCAGATAGTTGGAGGCGGATACGGCTTTCCCAAGGATCTGCTCCCAGCAGGCATAGGGATAGTCCCGCATGTAGGCGAAGGCCCCTTCCAGGTTTCCGATGACCGTGGGAGAGAGGCGGACAGAAATCTCGCCCGATCCAATTTTCACGCCTTCAGGCACAAGAAGGGTTTCCGTGACCTCAGCCGCGGTGGTTGTTCCGTAGGTGGCCACGGTTTCCATGTGTTTCTTCGGTATCACCGGAACCTCTGTTAATAGAGCATCCCCGTCGATCGAGTCCTTGGCGGTGACAGAAAAAGAGAGTTTTCCGATTCCCAGGGTTTGAACTGGAAGCCATATTTCCATTCGTTGATAGGGAGGCGCAACCACAACCATATCAGAGGAGCTCTCGATCATGGAGGGATGGAGGGGGCCCTTGACATCAATGGTGCATGCCAGGGTTCGAAGCGTATCGGTCCGGTTCATCACCGTAAAACCCGCCTTGAAGGTGTCGCCGTCCCTGACCAGATTGGGCATGGCCTGACGTATTTCCGTGGGCTGGTTCACCTTGAACTCGCCGACGCCAAGCCCCATGCGGTCCGATGGGGTAACGGCCATGGCGAAGATCTTCCACCCGGTCAGGCTCTCCGGAACCGTAAAAGAGACTTCGGCCCTACCCTTCTTGTCGGTCACCAGGGAGGGGTTCCAGTAGCTGACGAAATCGAACACGGACCTCATGCCAAGTTTGTTTCCGCCGTCGCCGCCGGGATTGGCTCCCTTCTTTTCAAACCGGGTCCGCCCCACAAGCTGGGAGAGGAGATTATAGGTGGCCACATCGAGAGACTCCACATGGTTGAAGCCCGTGTAAGGATCGAAATAGGCTTTACCGCCAAGGATCAGGTCGAACACCGCTTCGTCGAGCGCCACCACGGCCAGCTCAACCGGTTCCTTCTCCCCGTTGCTCTTATCGTCCGCTTTAAAAGAGACGGTCACTCTCTCTCCGGGTTTATAGACCGCTTCTTTTGTCTTGACCTTCACCGATATCTCCTTGGCCGTGTTCCTGACCGTGGATTGAACATACCCGGTTCTGAAGGCGGGTTTTCCAAGGTCCACGTCGCCATCCATGGGCGCATCCGATACCCGTTTGGAGAGGAGGGTGACGCTTACAAAAAATCCCGGCATGTAATCTTCTATAACCGGCACCTCGATGATGGGGGTGCTGGTCTCAAGGCGTTCGATCCAATGTTTCATGACGCCGTACCGCTCAACGGTCACAAGGGCCAACGCGCCAGGAAAGGGATTTTTAACCAGATAGCGGGCCTTCTCCCCCACGGTCATCTCGCTCTTCTCGGGAATGATATCAAGCGTTCCCTCTTCGGCTCCGGCCCAGAGGGCAACCCCTTTTCCCACCACATAGGTCTCCAGGGCGGTTTTGTGGCTTCGCCCCTTGGCGTCCTTGATCTCCGCAGTAATCCGGTATGATCCGGTCTGTTTGGGGGTGAATGCATATGTGGAACCCTCTTTTTCGCAGACCCCCAACCTCTCCTCCTCCTTGACCCACGTAACATTGCTTTGGGTGAGATAGGCGTTTCCAGGTCCTTTTACTTTGGCCGCCGTGACCTCCATCCGTTCGGCGATTAGGGTGGCGGGAATGGCGTCAAGGGGTTTTCCGGTCTCGTCGACGGCGATATAGGAAAAGGCCGCTGGCTCTCCTTGGGCGTAAACCCATTTTTGGGCTCTCATTCCCACAAACCGGTCCCTGCCGGAGAAGG
>JAGVHJ010000250.1 GCA_020056645.1 Desulfobacterales bacterium | reverse complement strand
TTTTTTTCGAGTTCAAGGAAGGCGAAAATTTTAACCGCAGGAATACATAAAAGTATTTCGAGGATTAAAAGTTGAGCCTGACGCAGAAATCGGGAAAAAAGAGGGTTTTCGTTCAGGCACTAGTTACATTCTTTTTAAAGGCGAAGCTCACCGTAACCCAGGGTAATCGCATTTGGGACGCGCCTCCTTCGGCCCTGCCGGGGGACAACCTTTTGAATAGGTTGCCAAACATATCAAAATAAAGGTTCCATAAACACCCTCTAAAAACCTCTTTGGCCCGCTTTTTAAAAGTGGACCGCATTGATAATCAATTCAAGTTATGACTTAAATCACTCACCAAGCCCTATTATTCTACATGCGGTTCCCCCGCACCGTAACCACTTCTTCAAAGAAAAAAGAGATGCTGTTTTCCAGTGTTTGTGTTAAATAGTGCCCGAATGAAAGCCAGGATTTTTTTTCGAGTTCAAGGAAGGCGAAAATTTTAACCGCAGGAATACATTGAAGTATTTCGAGGATTAAAATTTAAGCCTGACGCAGAAATCGGGAAAAAAGAGGGTTTTCGTTCAGGCACTAAATAGCTTTTCTTCGGACGAGAGTTCCGAAGGCTTTTTGCCATCTTGATGAATAGGTTCTGAATAGTTACGAATACTCGATTAACACCCCCTACCTGAAACCGAGGCGTTTATGCATCTTTTCGACAGAGACACCGACTTTGAAACGATTGACGATCATATCCTGCGCGGGCGGCTGACCGGTGAATGGTCCATCAACGGGAACCCCAATGGCGGCTATCTGATGGCCATCCTTCTCGCCGCCATGCTGAAGCATTCGGATAAAAAACATGCCGCCATCGTGACGGCCAATTTCCTCTCCCGGACCACCCTATCGGATGCGGAGATCCACGTTGAAAAGATATCCCAGGGAGCCCATTTCAACCGGCTCCAATCCAGGCTGATTCAGGAGGGAAGAGAGCGGGTCCGGGCCTGGGGGACCTTCTCCAGCGAAGGGATCTGCTATGGCGACAAGCGGTATGAGGCCGAGCCCCCTCATGTGGCGCCACTGGATCAATGTTTTCCCATCCCTGCATTTGGATCTTACACCCTTTTCAATAACATGGACGTTCGCCTGGACCCGGAATGCGCGGGCTGGTTTCAGGGCCGCCTTTCACCCCTCTCCGTTCACAAGGGATGGATCCGGTTCAAGGAGGATCGCCCCTGTGACGCCCTGGGCCTGATGCTCATGGCCGACGCCTTTCCTCCCCCGGTCCTTTCCAGCCATGGCATGGTGGCCTGGGTTCCCACCATCGAATTTTCGGTGAATGTCCGGGCCATCCCCCGGTCAGCCTGGCTGAAAGCCCAGTTCCGGTCCCGGTTCATCACCTGCGGTCTGGTGGAGGAGGATGGCGAAATCTGGGATGAATCGGGCGAGCTGGTCCTCATATCCCGGCAGATCGCCCAATTCCGTCAGAATCAATGAAGCTTGGAATCGAGGACCTCACGGATCGCCCTTGCAATGCGGCTTTGGGTAAAAGGTTTATTCAGGTATTTCCTGATCCCCATTCCGATGGCGCCTGTCTCGTTCAAAATCGCGCTATAGCCGGAGCAGATAATGACGGGGATTCCGGGCTGGATGGCCATGATTTCTTTGGCAAGCCTGCTGCCCGTCATCTGGGGCATGGTCATGTCTGTGATCACCAGATCAAACGCTTCGGGGTTCGCGCGAAACCGGTCGAAGGCTTCTGAAGCGCTGGTCACCCCCGTGACACGATACCCCAGGGAGGAAAGCATGATTTCGGCCAATTCAACGATCATCTCCTCGTCGTCCACGAAGAGGATCCGTTCGTCGCCGCCGGGGACATCCGATTCGATTTGAGGAACCGGAGCCACCTTCTTTTCATAGATGGGGAAATAGAGATGGAAGGTCGATCCGAAGCCGGGCGCGCTTTCCATCGTGATTGTTCCATGATGATTTCTCACAATCCCATAGACCACCGAAAGTCCCAGGCCCGACCCCTTTCCCGCCTCTTTTGTAGTGAAATAGGGCTCAAAAATCCGGTTTTGAATCTCCGGCGACATTCCTTTTCCCGAGTCCTGAACGGAGAGTCTCACAAAGGCACGGGAAGAGTCATCCGGCGGAGCATTCTGATATGGATAGGGGAAAGAAACACGGTCAAGAGTGACGGAGAGCGTTCCTTCCATGCCCTCCATGGCGTAGAGGGCGTTGGCGCACAGATTCAACACCACCTGATGGATCTGCGTGGGGTTCGCCATCACCACGTCGGACAGAGCACCGGTATTGCTTTTCAGCAAAATAGAGGTGGGCAGGGAGGCCCGGATCAATTTGAGGGACTCGGCGACAATATCGTTCATCACGACAGGCTCGAATGCCGTTTCCTGCTTCCGGCTGATATTGAGAATCTGCCGGATCACCTCTTTTGCCCGGAGACAGGCGGTGCGCGATTCGCTCAACCGTTCGTGGGCGAGGGACCCTTTATTGGTATCCGACAGCGCCAACTCGACGTTTCCCAGGATAATTCCAAGAATATTATTGAAGTCGTGGGCGACCCCTCCGGCAAGGGTTCCCACGGCCTCCATTTTCTGGGCCTGAAAAAGCTGGGCCTCAATCTTCTTCCGTTCCTCCTCGGCCCTTTTTCGATAGGAGATATCCCGTAAAATAGCGGTTAGCGCCGTAACCCTGCCGTCGTGGTCAATGACCGCATTGGTGGAGACCTCCACAGGAATCAGATGACCCTCTTTATGCAACCGCATGGCCTCATATTTTGCCTGAACTCCGGAGGCGATAATTTTTCTCCTGATTTCCATCTGCTCCTCTTTGAGGTTTTCGGGAGTAATCAGGGTGATGTGCCGCCCCAGGGCCTCTTTTTCCGAATACCCGAAGATTTTCTCCGCCCCTTTATTCCAGCTGATGATGGTTCCGTCAAGGCTCCCGGCGATAATGGCGTCGTCGATGGTTTCGATAATGGTTTTATACTTGGCTTCGCTCACGGCAAGAGCGTTTTCCGACTCTCTCAAGGCGGTGATATCTCGTACAATCGCGAAGATTTCCTCAACCTGGCCTTCGTGATAGCGCAGGGGAGCCTGAATGGTGTGGAAATAGAAGGTGCGACCGCCGATGTCGAGACGCCGGATCTCGTCCACGATCTCTCCCTGAAAGGTTTTGTCATCGACCGCCTTTACCACTTTGGCGCTCTCTGGATCAAGGACATCGTCGGCTGTATTTCCAAGGAGCCGCTCTTCGCTGATACCGATGTTCATGGCCATGGCCGGATTCACGAAAATGTGCCGGCGCTGTTTATCTTTAATGAAGATCGCGTCCCGGGCCTGGTTGACGATTGATTTAAACCGCTCCTCTCCGGCTGTGCCCATGGGATTGCAGGCGGCCCTGACAGCGCCCTCCCCGCATATGGCGCATCCATGCCACGCTATTTGCGAGCAGGCCGCGGAATCCCTTAATAGGGAGAGTTCATTTTTAAGCGCCCTAATCGTTTCAATAAGACTTTCTTGACTATCCATCACCGTCCCTCGCCGGTCAGCATCACACGGATTGTTTTAAAAATAATTTTGATATCCAGCCACAGTGACCAATTATCGATATATTCCAAATCCTTTTCCATCCATTCTTCGAAACTGATGTCGTTTCTGTTGGGCGATATCTGCCAGATACAGGTGATCCCCGGCTTCATGGAGAGCCGTCTGCGCTGCCACAGTTCATAGCGGCTCACCTCGCCGGGAATGGGGGGTCTAGGTCCAACCAGGCTCATCTCGCCTTTGAGGATATTGAACAACTGGGGAAGCTCATCCAGCCCCGTCTTCCTTAAAAAGGTCCCCACATAGGGGATGATCCTGGGATCTTTTCTGATTTTGAACACAGGCCCGTCCATCTCGTTCAGCGCCATCAATTGCTCCAGGTTCTTTTCAGCATCCTGGCCCATGGTTCGGAACTTGTACACATTGATCACACGCCCGTTCAAACCGTAGCGAAGCTGGCTGAAAAAGACTGGCCCACGAGAGGAAAGCTTGATCAGGAGGGCCGTCAGGAGAAACACCGGGAAGAGCGCGATCACCGCCATCGCCGCCGCCGTGTAGTCGATCAAGCTTTTGATCATGAGTTTCGCGTAGTAGGGGGTCGTGGTGCTGATATGCATGGAGGGAATCCCCATGAACTCCTCAAACCCGATGGTCACCACCTGGGAATGGTAGGTGAAGTAGTGGAGGGGCCAGTCTGGAATGATTCTCACGGAGACGCCGATATCCTCGGCGATGGCGATGTATTTGTCCGCATATTCGATCTCTTCCAGAGGCATGGCGAATATGAGCTCGTCGATGACGTGCGCGGTCAACACCGTGGCGATATTGTTGATGGTGTTGAATACCTTGTACCCATGATTGATGGTTGAGCCCACCAGGGACTTATCAGTCTCCAGACACCCGAAAATCTTGATGCGCTGGTCTTTGCTCGCCACGATCATGTCGATGAGCGTCCTCGCCCTGTCCTTGCTGCCCACGATACACGCAACCAGGGAGTGGGGGCTATTTTTGTCACGTTCAAGGGCGGCATAGAGAATATATTTGTAGCACCCCAAAAACAGGATATCCATGGTCAGAAAAAGCCCCATCATCACCCGGCTCACGCCTTCGATTTTGATCAGGTACAAGGCGAGGATCAAGAGGGCGAATGAGGTTCCCACGGCCCGGATCATCTCCGTAAAAACCTCGTTGAGCCGCTTTTTCCGGTAAGGGGTATAGAGACCTGTCATGTCTAGAACCACAAACCAGATAATGATGATCAGAAGGAGAATGAAAAAATAGTCAGCGGGAAAGAATTTTCCGGTCAGAGTCTCCCCGTAGAGGAGTTTCTTGAAGACCACCGCCCCGATAAAGGCCGCCAGGGTGAAGAGGATATCGTAGTACTTGTGGAACTTGAAAATCAATCGTTTCTTTTCTTCAAGCATGACACAGACTCTCTATTTTAAAAACAATTATTTCCGCTGAACCGCCTCATAGGCGGCGAGAAGCTTGGGGATCTCATGCCGCCACTCAAGATTATTCTTCACCCGCTCTATTCCAAAGGCCCCCATTTTTTCCCTCAAGGCCGGATCATCCAACAGGTGTTGGATCTTTTCCATGAACGACTGGACATCATTGGGCCTGGCGTAAAGCGAGGCCTCGCCCGCGGAGAAACGCCCTTCTGTCATCTCGAACTGGACAATGGGTTTCCCGAGTCCCATGTACTCCATGATCTTGTTCATGGTGGATTTGTCGTTCATGTCATTTACGATATCGGGATTCACGCAGATATCCGCCGTGCCGAGGGCCTCCATCAAGAGACCATCGGGCACACGGCCGGTAAAGGTTACAAACGGATCGATTTTCAACTGGTTCGCCAGTTCTTTGAGCGCTTCGAGCTCGGTGCCGCCGCCGATGAGGAGGAAGTGGGTGTCGTGACGTTTCAGGTCGTGGACCAGCCAAGCGATCCCATTCAAGAGCATGTCGAGCCCCTCCTGGGCTCCCATGACCCCCACGTAGCCCACCAGGAATTTCCGGCCTTTTTTCCATTTTGGATGGGGCGGAACCTTTTTTACCCGCTTCAGATCCGGGCCGCTCCGGACCACAAAGACATCCTCAGGCTTCATTCCGCCCCGCTGGATGGCGATCTTCCGGTATGAGTCGTTGGTGGCGATGGAGATGTCCGCGGTTTTAAAAGTGAGCCGCTCCCACAACAGCATGAGCCGGTAAAACCGATCTTTTTTCCCAAATTTGGCGATATAGAGCTCGGGGTTGATATCGTGATGGTCAAAGAGAAACCGCTTCCCAAAAAAAAATTTATAAAACCATCCGATGAGAAAAATATCATCGGGCGGATTGCAGGCATGGATGATGTCGAACCCGTGGCGGGCCAAAATTTTCAGGGAGAGCATGAATTCGAAATAGAGGGCGCTCGAATACTCCAGGAGATAACCCAGGGCTCCTTCGGCTTCCAGGGGAAGGGGGTGCCGGTAGATGTGGATGCCCTCTAAAAGCTCGTACTCTTCTGAATAGCCCCTGCCCTTTGGACAGATGATAGCGACCTGATACCCATTTTTCCTGAGGGTGGTCGCCTCTTGCCACACCCGCCGGTCAAAGGGAAGAGGCAGATTTTCAACGATGATAAGCACCCGGTTTTTCTTCTTCATCGGCCTCCTTGCCCAAACTCAATGTTCAAGTTTTTGTTAATTTGCCCAACGCCTTCGGCCCTGCCGGGGGCCAACCTTTTGAAAAGGTTGTCAAACATATCAACATAAAGGTTCCATAAACACCCTCTAAAAACCTATTTGCCCCGCTTTTTAAAAGCTGGCCGCAGGAGGCATTGATAATCAATTCAAGTTATTACTTAAATCACTCACCAAGCCCTATTCTACATGCGATTCCCCTGA
>JAGVHJ010000209.1 GCA_020056645.1 Desulfobacterales bacterium | reverse complement strand
CTTGATGCTGACCCGCATGGTCTCATCCGTGTAGAACCGGTCGTAGTCTTTCAATGGATGGTGTTTAAAGGCAGGGTTTTCAGAGACCTTCAATTGATTGATGGCGATGCTGATGCCGGATAAAAGGGAAAAATCCGCATGGTTGAAATCGAATTTCCGAGGCACGTTTTTTTTGAGGATTGCGTTTAGAATCTTCACCTCCATCTCATGCGCCCTTGACCGCTGATGGACCGCGGATCCCTCCTCTCCTTTGCAATGGCGAGGAGTAAGAATCCACAACAAGGAACAAAGGAGCATAACCGGTAACACGGTATTGGGTGACCTTAATGGGAGCATAGGCTATTTAAATCACAGAATCCCTTATCTTGTCAACGAAAGGTGATGGATTCCTCAGGGTAATCGCATTTGGGACGCGCCTCTTTCGGCCCTGCCGGGGGCCAACCTTTTGAAAAGGGTGCCGAACATATCCAAATAAAGGTTCAATCAACACCCTCTAAAAACCTCTTTGCCCCGCTTTTTAAAAGCGGGCCGCCGCAGGCATTGATAATCAATTCAAGTTATGACTTAAATCACTCACCAAACCCTATTCTACATGCGATTCCCCTGATGGATTCCTGTAATCGGCCTTTCCCAATTCGTTTTTTTGTTCGTCAGTCAGAACCCTATGAATAAAATCTTGACATCACCAGGCCTCTCCGATATGTGTCACAGCTAAATTCGCAATATGAAGTTGCGGCTGTACTGGGTTTTACCGTTTTAGCCATTTGAATCAATTGAAGCCAAGAAGGCTTGGGATGGAGTTTCCACCCCCCTTCTTGGCTTTTTTTTTGGGGTGGAGTCTGGCCGGGCAATCCCAAGCAAAGAACGATCCGTTCCATACAGTTTCAAAGAAAGGAGAAAAATGATGAACAGAGGTTTTGCCTGGCTCCTGATGCTGGCGTTTTATCTATTGGCGCCGGGAGGGCTGCTATCAGCAGCAGAGGAACAGGAGCAAGAGGTCCAAAAACTCGATGATATTCTCATCAACACCCAGGGGGAGAAGAGGGAAATGAGGTCAACCCCTGAAGGAACCGTCATTGACGCTTCCGAGTTTGAAACGATCGGGGAGGCCACGAGCGTTCTCGATCTTCTAAAGACCCAAGCGGCCGTCGATTTCAACGGTCTGACGGATCTCACCCCCAACGAGGACACGATCACTCTTCGTGGATTCGCGAGCGAGCGATTTGTCACCGCCATTGACGGCTTGACCGCCCAGAAGACCGGCGGCCGCAAAGGAACCCACATTGTGGATTACGCCCTGATGCCGGCGTTTTTAATCGACACGGTGGAACTGTTGCCAGGCCCCCACTCGGCGCTCTATGACGCCAAGGCCATCGGCGGAGTCGTGAACATGATCACCAAGAGGCCGACGAGCAAAGCGGATTTCAAACCTGATCTGGCCTTGACAACGAGCTACGGCTCTTACAACACTCAGAACCACACCATGAGCCTGGAAGGGGGCCTCAATCGCTTCACCTATGATGTGGGGTATCAGAAAAACACAACCGATGGCTATCTGAGAGAGAGCGAGGCCGATATTGAGACGGTTTTCAGCCGCATTGGATATATTCTTCCCAATGAGGGATTTGTGACGATGTGCGGTTCATATAGTACGGCGGACCGGGAAACTCCCGTCAACAACAATCCGGCGGTTGACGATTATGATTCGGACTATCCGGACACGGAAGGAAGCCTTCATGATCCGTGGCAGGAACCCACATGGGATAAGGATGCCTGGGCCTACCGGTTGAATTATGCGCAGAACCTTACAACCGGAAAGCTTACTGCGGGCGCCTATATGAGCAAGGAGAACCGGGACCGGGCCTACTGGGATTGGGTGAACGCAAAGGACCATTCCAAGGGAACGAGATACACATCGGGGCTGACAGTCTGGCGGCAGGTTGGCGGGAAAATCATGAACGAATACCAGTGGACCGAAAATCAGACCACGACCCTTGGGTTCGACATGGTGAGCCTTCGTGATGGAAGCGAAGAAAAAACAGATCCAAGGGTCAGTAAAAAGGGAACCTTTGTGCAGCACCAGCTGGAAATCGTTCCATCGGTGGATTTAAAACTGGGGCTCCGGTATGAAGATCTGAAAATCCGGGTGAGCAACTCCCCCACAACCCAGATTAAGGATCGGGGTGAATGGATTGAACGATACTGGGACGAGCTGCTTCCCAAATCGTTCATCACCTGGAAAATGGAGACTCTTTCGGAAGCGCTAAGAGACACCTCCCTATCGGCAGGTGTGAGCCGGATCTGGCATGCGCCCGACTGCCATGGCGACTACAATCCCCAGGGACGTCCCGTTGGGGCCTGGCTCGAACCCGAACACGGGGTTGGATATGATCTGATATTCATGCGCCGCTTGTTCGGGGAGATTCAATTCAAGATGGATTACTCCTATTATGAGATCAAGGACTATATCGCCAGCAACAGCAACTACGCCGAACACGCAAAGGCGGGAACCATGGCTCAAGGAGCCTTCAGCGACTACGCCATCAATCTGGAGGAGATCCATCGCCATGGCTTGGAAACGGAACTGGACGGGAAGATTACGGAAGATCTCTCCTTTTATCTGACCCACGCCTGGCAGGAGTACGCGAACAAAGGGGACGAGCCTGCCGGAAAAACCAACCTGGCCGATGCGCCCGACCACCGGGTCAGTGCGGGGCTTCGGTATACCCTGTTTGAAAGGACAGCCCTGCTGCTTGATTGGGAGTATCGAAGCAAGGAAACGATGGAAGTGTCGGAAGAGTATGATGATCCCGTCACCAAAGAGACGCTCTATACCTGGGATCAGGTTGATAATCCGGCTTACAGTCTCATCGATATTGGCCTTAAACAAAAGATCTTTCAAAACAAAGGGCTCCTGAAAGAGGCGACGCTATCGTGTTACATTCAAAACCTGTTTGATGAAAAGTACTACACTTCCCGAGGCTATCCCGCGACCGATCGCACCTATGGCGCGTCGTTGAATTTTAAATTGTAGAATAAAGGAACCGTGTGATGAAAAAGAGCAACATGAGTGTGGAAAGAATTTTGTTTCAAGGTATCATTCCGCTTCTTTTAATGCTTCTTGTCGCCGATTTTTCGGCGGCTTTCGAATCGGGAAAGAAGGACTTAAACCAGCAAGGAAGCTATCAGGTGGTCGGGATCGGGCCCGGAGACGCGGATCTGATGACGGGACGCGCCCTTGCGGCGATAACCTCCGCCGATATTGTTTTTTGTAATGGAGAGAGCCGGGAAAACCTCTCTTCAGTAGTGGATTTTAAAGGAAAAGAGGTGATCGAGGGCTATTCGGTTCTGTTCCGGTTTTACGGGAAGGATTGTAACTCCCTTTCTGAAGAAGAACGGACCAAACACAAGATGAGCTGCGAAGCATATCAGGAAAAACAAAAAACTTTCGCTGTCATGGTCCGGAAAGCCGTCGCAGGTGGAAAAAAGGTCGTTTTTCTTTCAAGCGGCGACCCCACGATTTATGGCCCCGACATCTGGACACTCAAAGAGCTCTCCGACTTGAACCCGGTTCTCATCCCAGGGTTAAGCTCCTTTAACGCCGCAACCGCAGCGTTGAAGGTGGGCTTGGGTGAAGTGATCCTTACCGCTCCTTTTAAAGGAAGAGGGGGAAAAGAGGCCAGGGATAAAATCGAGGATCTGGTGAAATACGACAAGGCGACGGTGGTGATTTTTATGCCAAGAGAGATGGACGATCTTTTGAAAAGAATCGCATCCGCCTGCCCGCCTGACACGCCTCTTGCGGCCGTGAGTTTCGCCGGTCACAAGGGAAAAGAGAAGGTGATAGTGGGAACCGTCGCCAACATGGGAAAAAAACTGGAAGGAGAGGATACCGGCGCTACCCTGATCTATGTGGGTAAAACCCTGAACCAGGCGAGTTGCAGGTTTACGCCATCCAAGAAGGAAAAAAACAAAGGAAAATTCTACCTGGTGGGCGCGGGACCTGGAGATTCGGATCTGGCCACATTAAGGGCGGTCAATGTGTTGAAAAAAGCGGACATGATCTTTGCCGCGGAGAAAATTAGCGCGCGCTTCACAGCTGAACTTGCCGGCAAGACAATCATTGACGGGTATCATCGTCTCTTTCCCTTCTATGGAAAGAAGTGCTCAGAGGTCACGGAAAAAGAGCGGTCAAACGAGCGCGGGAGCTGCGAGGAGTACCATAAGAAGCAGGAGGAGGTCTCACGGATGGTGAGGAAAGCCGTGGCCGAAGGAAAGCATGTCGCCATGCTCGACAGCGGAGATCCGCTGATTTATGGCCCCTGTTCATGGACCTTGACGGAGTTCAGAGATATCGAAACCGAGGTGGTTCCGGGATTGAGCTGTTTTAACGCGGCGAACGCCGCCTTGAGGCAGGGCGTCACCGAAGGATCAAGCTCCCACTCGGTGGTCTTCGCCTCCGGCTGGACGGTGGATGAGATGTCGGCCCTTCAGAGCACCTTGGTTCTTTTCACCATGCGAACGGAATTCGAGAAATTCATCACGACCCTTTCCAAGCACTATCCGGCGGATACGCCTATAGCCATTGTATCGAGCGCCGGGTACGCCGAGAAGGAAAAGGTCGTCCGGTCGAAACTGGGAACCGTCCTGAACGATACAGGAAAAGATGAACTGCCCTTTGAGTATCTCCTTTACGTGGGAGATTTTCTTAACGGTAACTTTAAATAGTGCCTGAACGAAAACCCTCTTTTTTCCCGATTTCCGCGTCAGGCTCAAATTTTAATCCTCGAAATACTTCTATGTATTCCTGCGGTTAAAAT
>JAGVHJ010000052.1 GCA_020056645.1 Desulfobacterales bacterium | reverse complement strand
TTCGAGGGATTTAAGAGACGGGTTGGAAAGAATTTGAAGCCCGCCGATTCGATCCAGCGGAGGAGAGCCTGCAAGGGTTTGAAGATTTTTGTTTTGTAAAAGACTCAACTCTCCCGGAATTTCGGAAATATTTTCAAGCCCGGCAAGAGAGGTCATGGAATCCTTGCTGCCGATAAAAAGATTTTTTCCGATATGGGTTATTGTGTGAAGCCCTTCCAGATCAGGAATTGAATCGTTGTTGATCAGAATCAGACTTTCTCCTATCTCTGTTGATCTGGAAAGTGTTCCGATACCGTCAAATGTTTTCAGATTGGGATTTCCTGAGATCACAACATCTTTTCCGATATGGGTCAGGTTTTCAAGGCCTTCCAGCGTTTCGAAAGAGGTGGCTTGAATCACCAAACTCCCTCCCACCTCCGTCAAACCTGACAGGCCATCCGGACTTTTCATCGAATCAAGCCCACTGATATCCAGGTTTCCCCCTACTTTTTTCAGACACCCCAGGGAGAAAAGGAGCGTGGGGGGGGCATAAGGGCTTTTCTTCTGATGGTAAGCCGTATATTGCAAGATTCCCGGTTATTTCAGAATATCCTTTCAAGAGGGCGCTTGTTGAGATATCAACCGAACAATCTCCCACCCATACCTTGCCGTCAGCAAGGCATCCTTTATCATCCGGATGGACCTCTCTATTGCCGTCATCCGGATCGGTTCCTGTTTCAAAAAGTTCGCAGGCGAGACAATAGTTCCCTGAGATCCGTGGTTTATCTTCTGAATAAACAACCGATCCGGCGACAGAATACCCATCCCTGTCCTTATCCAAATACCAGGTTTTCATATCCTTTCCGGTGCAGTCCTGGTCAATGCCGTCATCCGGAATATCATAGTAGCCGGGGCTCTGTTTAGGATCATCGTCACTGCAATCAACTTGAGAGATGCTCCTTAATTCAGCTTCTCTTACATACCCTTCAGGACGATTATCGTCAGCAGCTGAAAATGTTCTGCCGGTGCTATAGCCATCATGATCCCTGTCCTCATACCAGGTGACCATACGTTCGGCTTTTCCGTTGTCGCAGGAAGGGCAGGTATGAATAATCATCAGAAACAGAAAAAGGAAGTGTAAAGGGGGTAGGTGTTTCATATTCAATCCTTTCTTTGACATGCGTTGGTCCACATTGCGATTCATTCGATTCGGTTTTAAAATCTGTTTTTTTTAGAAGGTGTATCCCACGGAGAAAACGCCGTGGCAGGAAAACACACTTCTTTTTTCGGAGTCAAACTCATAAGGCAGATAACAGGCGCGCCCTCCCAGCATGACCGTCGCCTTTTCAACAGGAATCACCCACATCCATTCAAGACCGGGAGAGAGGAAATCCATCTGATCGTCCACCGCGATCGGATCGGGAACCTCACTGAAATCACGCTTATCATAATTGAAGTGAGACAAAACAAGGTCTGGCCCCAGGAACATCCTTGTCTGCCCAAAGGCACGGGTGTATTTGACTCCCGCCCTTGCTGAAAATTGGCTGGTGTGGGACTCCTGACCAAAAGCAACACCGCAGGAGAGGGCGAGCCACTTTTTTTTTGGCTGGTATTGGTAAAGGGAAACGCCGATGAGGGCGCCTTCCGGAAGAAGCCCTTTCGCCACATGATCTCTCGAATAAGTTTGATAGGCGGTCTCAAACAAAGCAATCGTCCGGGAGTGTTTAGTGGCATGAAGTGTCAGGTCCGGAAGCATGTAATCGTATCCCGGATAAACCTCTATGGTTTCACTGTACACCACCTCACCGTCCACTTTGCACTCGACCTTGTGTCGTCCAGGTTCCACCGGAACGCCTTTGGGAAGTATGCCCTGATAGTTCTGATCCAGGAACATCTCCACCCCCTGATTGCCCGAGGCAAATGAAAAGAGGGTGGGGTTTCCCGTTGATTTGACCGATCCGGAAACGAGAATCGGATCTTTGCCCAGAACCTTGGAGTAGGCGGTGGGGATTTGCTTGTACTCCTTTTTATTCCAGGTGAATTGAATGGTTTTATCGATGGCGAAGTTGTGGGCCTCTGAAATCGACACCGCCCCGTCCAGATTCAGATCGCCATACTGCATCCCTTCAAGCAGGAAATGGGTATAGACACTGTTTTGCAGGGTGTCGTCCTCATAGCTGATGCCTCCTATGGGGCATGCCGCGAGAATGATCGAGGCCTTGGAGTCTTCAATCTCCTTGTATTGAACACCTTTTGCGGTGCTGATTTCCTCAAGGTCGCCTCGGCTGATCTGGGATTTCCCGAACCGGCCTGAATGGCACATATCGAGAATCAGAACCTTCCGTTCCGCCTTCAGCTTCTCAAACCAGTGGACCATCTCAATGAGAGGGATGGCCGTTTTTTTTATATCGGCCTCCCGGCTGTCGCTGGTCAGGATATAGGGGATGTTTTTGGGCTCTTTTACTTCTCCCCCCTCTTCCAACCGGGTCTCGATCCCCATCGACAGGGTCCCGTGGCTGGAGATATAGACAATCACAAAGTCGTTCGGCGAGGTGTTCGAGATGCTAAACGCGGGAAGTGTTTTGTTCAGGATATGGTTTCGTGTTGTTTCCATGGGAGTCGTTAAAACCATCTTCCGGTCAAGTTTGAGTGTTTTGCTATCTGAAAAGAATGCTTCCATATCCGCGACATCTTTCCTGGGATACTTTAAATCGTGCCAATAGGGATCGTCGTATTCCTGAATGCCGATAAAAAGTCCCATTACCTTAGGGGCGTATGCATCCGCTGCTTCCACACGTTTGAAGTGAACGATTTTTCCCTTGGGAGATACGGCCCAGCTATTCTGGGTCAAAAGTGTTGCCATAACAAGAATCAATATCCATTTGAATCCCTTGATCATTTTCTTCTCCGTTAACGAATCTCGATTGTTTCATATGTTAGGGTGATGAATGTGTTGCCAATGGTCAACGAAGAGACGCCGTTTCTTACCGATTCCACAATCAGCTTCTGCTTGGCGGTTTCCTCCATTTTTAAGGCCGATGATGAGAAGGTGAGCGCCAGAATGCTCTTTCCCCGGTTTCCTTTCAGATGGTATCCTGTGTCGAGGTCGTGCTCCCCTTTCGGGAAATAGCCGTCTGAAATGATTTTGTCTGTAGACCCGTCATGAATTACATAAACGGAAGCATATCCCTTTTGGGAGACATTGATCCTGAAAGCGATGGTATCCGCTTCGGTCAATGGCCGATCCGGGCGGATCAGTTTTTCGCCATGCGCCACAATGGCATAGTGGAGAGAGGCTTTCCGGGTTGTCTCTTCTCCTTTCATATCCTGATTACCGGGGCTGAACGGCGTAAGATGGTTTTGCATCATTGGGGAATAAAGGACCAAAACGAGTAGAAGCACCGCCACGCTGATCCTCTTGAAGGGGATTCCGTATTCCTTTTTGCCCCATTCAAGGAACCACCCCACACCATTTTGGACTATTGAACGGAAGGTCCGGGAACGGTTGACTTCTTTTTGAACCCCATCCCACATTTCATTTATCTCCTTTTCTGAAACAAGGGGGATTGGGGGCGCATGAAAATGGTTTTGTTTTAGGTATTCCTTGAATTCCTCATTTACCTTTCTATCGGCTAATGCGTGGCGCAGATCTGTCTTCGAGATGACCTCAAGGTGACGAAATGCCTCTTTCACGCTTGCCTTTCCGGAAAGGATATCCGAAATTTCTTTGATTCGGCTCATTTGTTTTTCCTCAATGGATCCAGTTGATGCATAATTGCTTCATATTTTTTGAAACCACGATGCTTGTAATTGTTCAACTCGGTCATTTTGAGACCTGTTGTCCTTGCGATTTCAGTTGTCTTTAAGCCGTTCAGAGTGAGCCTGACTGTTTCCCTGTATCGTTCAGGCAGCATATGGATGGCTTTTTCCTGAAGTCTCATCTCTTCGATGAGCAGCATTTCATACAAGGGCTGGGACCGTTCATCCGGAAATGCTTGAATTGAATCCTCGTTTTCATTTCCCTCCTCCGGGTCCGGCCGAGTTGTGTCGATAAAAAGGGGTTTCCTTTTCAGGTGGTTGATACAGACATTTCTAAAGATCCGGATGGTGTAACCTCGAATCCCTGACTCGGAAACGTTTTTGATTGCGTTTTTGTTTTTCCATACCTTGACAAAGGTTTCCTGGATTCTATCCTTGGCAGTATCGACCGGAAGCCCGAAGTTTCGGACGCCAATGGAAAGAAACAGATGAAAAT
>JAGVHJ010000579.1 GCA_020056645.1 Desulfobacterales bacterium | reverse complement strand
GTCTCCCATAAGGCGGAGAAAGCAGCGGTCCACCTTTCGCTCTCCATTCCCAACATGCCCGAGGTGATCCAGTTCGATCCGGATAAAATCAATCAAGTCCTCCTGAATCTCTACCTGAACGCCATCGAGGCCATGACCGGGGGCGGTACGCTCTCCGTTGTGGTCCTGCCCTCAACGAAAGGCCAGATGTTCACCATCACCATACTGGACACAGGGTCAGGCATTTCCGATGAGCATCTGGCCCATATTTTCGACCCCTATTTTACGACCAAATCTTCCGGCACAGGGTTGGGACTCGCCATCACCCACCATATCGTCGAGGCCCATCATGGAAGCATCGACATCAAAAGCCGTGAAACCTTGGGAACGCTTATAACCATTCGACTCCCCCTGGTGACCTGAAAATGAAAAAAAAGAATAACGCCATCCTCATTGTCGACGACGACACCTCCCACCGGATCATGCTGAGAACCCTTCTCTCCGGATGGGGCTATGAAACCAGCGAAGCCGACGACGGATCAACAGCGATTTTAAAGGTCAAAGAGAGGGTTTTCGATCTGATCCTGATGGATATCCGGATGATCAAGGTGTCCGGTTTGGAAGCCCTAGAGCAGATCCAAACGATCAATCCGGCCATCCGGGTGATTATCATGACCGCATACTCCTCCATCGAAACCGCTGTGGAGGCGCTGAAAAAGGGGGCCTATGACTATCTGACCAAGCCCCTTGATTTTGAAAAACTCAGACTCACCATCGAGCGAGCCACGGAGAACATGCTCCTCCGGAAGGAGAACCAGCTTCTCAAAATGAGCCTTGAGGATCGGTTTGACAAAGAGAACATCATCGCAAGAAGCCCGGTCATGGTGAAACTTCTGGAAACCGTCGCCCATGTGGCCCAGTCGGACGCCTCGGTGCTCATCACGGGGGAATCGGGAACCGGTAAAGAGCTGATCGCGGGCGCGACCCATTACAACAGCCCCAGGCGGGAGGCTCCCTTTATCAAAATCAATTGCGCGGCCATCACGGAAACGCTCTTGGAATCGGAGCTCTTCGGACACGAAAAAGGAGCCTTCACCGGCGCGCAACGGAAGAAAGAGGGGAAATTCATCCTGGCCAACGGAGGAAGCATTTTTCTGGATGAAGTGAGTGAAATGCCCCTCTCCATGCAGGTTAAACTCTTGAGGGTCATTCAGGAGAGGGAAATCACCCGGGTGGGAGGGGAGGAGGTCCTCAAGGTGGATGTCCGGATCATCGCCGCCACTAACCGCGACCTGAAAGAGCTGATCTTAAAGGGCGCTTTCAGAGAGGATCTCTATTACCGGCTCAATGTGGTCGATCTTTTCATACCTCCCTTGAGGGAGAGAAAGGAGGACATTCCCCTGATCGCCCAACGCTTTCTCCAGATCTTCTCTGAAAAAAACGGAAAAAAAATGAAAGGCTTCACTCCCAAGGCCATGGACAAGCTGATCAACCATGATTGGCCGGGGAACGTGCGGGAGCTGATCAACGCCATCGAGAGGGGCGTTGTGCTCTCCCATTCCGAATTTCTCGATATGGAGGATTTCATGGCGCCGACGCCCTTATCTGACATCGAGCCCCCCGCTCCCGCTTCATCCTCTGAAACCCTTATCATCGACGAGAGCCTGACCCTCGAGAAAGCGGAAAAAACCATCATTTTAAAAACCCTCGGAACCGTCAACGGCAACAAGAGCGAAGCCGCCAGACGTTTAGGAATCACCCGGAAAACCCTTCATAAGAAACTGAAGGAATACGGGATGGATACCGAGTAGGAACATCTGTTGATCCTTCAGCGGGAATGAATGGTTTTTGTTGCTACAAAAAAAATTATCCCTATTCAGTATGGCCTTGCTTTAGCTGTAAAAAGGCCCTTTTGTGAGTGACTTTCACTTTTTTTCGCACGAGAGAGCTTCGAAGGCTTTTTGCGCTAAAACTGGCGAGCGGTTTGAGGCCCTTGAGCCGGGTTTTCGCCAGTTCAGCAAAAAGTCAAGAAGCTCCCGAAAAAAAGTGCGGAACGAACAAAATGGACTTTTTGCCATCTTGATGAATAGGTGCTGAAGAGTTACGAAAAATCTTGTTGAATAATAAAAGAGGGATGGCTATAAATAGAGCCAAAGTCATGAGTCGACAGGACGACGAGATGAACCATGAACCTTACAACACAGGAATAGCACAATGACCCTCTGCGCCAAAGACATTATGGTGACCACATTTGATAAAATTCATGCCGAAGCTCCCGTAGAACACGCCATCAACATGATTCTGAACGGAAAAGTCAGAAAATCGGGCCATAAAACCGTAAGCCTCATGGTTCATGATGATTTTCAAAAACTGGCGGGAGTCATTACCATGTTTGACATCCTTTACCATCTCCGACCCTCTTTTCTAAATTACGGAATCAGCGGCCATGAGCTCTCATGGGAAGGCCAAACCGGTAAATTGATCAAAGAACTCAAAGAGAAAAAGGTCCATCAAGTGATGAGCAGAATTATTGTGGGCACATCCCCGGACGAACACCTCATGGCGGTTCTGGACCGGATGGTCAAAAACAAATACAGACGCCTTCCAGTGCTGGTAAATGATCAGCCTGTTGGGATTGTGTACATCTCAGACATTTACTGCAAGATGTTCGCGCAGGCCTGATTTCTTTTACGCAGAAGGGGCTCTCTTTCGCCGATCAACCAAGAATTTTTAATCAGGATCCCGCATCACCTGACGGCTGATGGTGTTCTTACCGCTTTGCTTTGCCCTATACATAAGGGTATCCGCTTTTTTGATCATCGCATGGACGCTCTCCGGCAGACACTCATAGGTGGCGACACCGATGCTGACGCTGGGATGCCAACCATCTCCCAGCTTCACACCCATGAGTTTATGTTGAATTTTGGTGGCGACCAGGAAGGCCGCGTCCGATCCGGTCTGGGGCAAAAGGACGCTGAATTCATCCCCGCCAAGGCGCGCGGCGATGTCAGTGATCCGGACATTGGACTGAATAATCCCCGCGATGACGCAAAGGAGCCGGTCTCCCCCCTCATGGCCCAGTATATCATTCACCCGTTTAAAATCATCCACATCAATATAAATAATTGAGACAACATACTCGAACCGCTTGACCTTGTTTAATTCCACATCCATATAATCAAGGAAGGCCCGGCGGTTGGCAAGGCCGGTAAGGGTATCGGTCCGCGCCAGCAACTCCTGGGCATGGAAGGCTTTTCTCAGTTGAGAAACCAGGTAGGTCATAAACACAAAAACGATCAACCGGAATGTTTCATTGATATAAGGGACAAGACGATGTGAAAAAGAGGTGATCAGGGCCAGATCGGCCATCAGCCATGAGAAGATACTTGAGACCGATATGAAACATCCGGCGGCAAAACCCATGTGCCATGCGGCGATTGTAATCGGAAAGAGGTAAAAGACGGATAAAGCGTATTCGGCTCCGGTATAGAATCTGGCGAACCCGATCAAGAGGGTCGCACAGAAACAGAAAATCAACAGAAAACTCTTTCGCCAATGGTTGAATAGATCGATGATCTGCATAGCAATCCTTTATTTAGGATCGGTTAAAGGCGATGCTCAATACCCTTTAATTTGGCGATATAGACGCGCACATCACCCCCATGGACAATATAAGCAATTGTTATTCCAGTTCTTAATAAGACCGCCTGTGTCAAGATAGGCCTATTTCCTCATATTTCAAAAAACAAGGGCGTTGGGAGGCCCCCCTCTTTCTGATCCTGCTGTCGATTTTCTTAACAGAATGTAAAAAATAGCCCGAACCTTAAAAAGAGTCCGATGGACCTAATCGGTGTCCCTCCGCCGCATATCTTTCAAAAAAATCGCAAGGAATAAGCACGCCTAAAATAATGATATCAGCTTATTATAATAAATAACACCCTCAAGTTCCCCCCCACCCACTTCTGACGTTTTTCAGATGAGGCCCCTGGTACACGAATTGCTCTTCTGCATCAGACAGACTATTTTGCGCTGTATTAAAAAACCAAAGGAGGCCCCTTATGAAACCGTTATCACTTTTTCGAAAGAATTTTATGATCGTTCTTTTCATGACGATCACCATCTGTGTTTCACCTTGTCGCCAGGCCAGAGCCGGGGAGTCGCTCCGTTTTTCCTGCTCGGATCAGGTCTACGAAGCATTCGGAATTGACATCGTCAAACGTTTTTCTGAAAAATATCATATCAACGTGGATGTGTATCACACTTATTCCCGGTGCGCCATGGGAAGGCTCATGAATGGTTTCAGCGATCTTACGGCCATCACCCATCGGCTGGACTATCAGATGAAGGAGTATGGATATGTGGAGATCCCTTTTTGCCGCGACCCGGTTGCGATCATTGTCCATGGCGCGCTTCCCATAAGCAATCTGACGGAAAAGCAGTTCCGGTCGATTTTCAACCGTCAAATCACCAATTGGAAGGAAGTGGGCGGACCGGATATGCGAATCATTCTCGTGATTCCCGGAAAAAACACCGAAATGTACCGGAACTTTTACAGCACCGCCATGAACCGACAGGCTTTCCAGTATGATTACATTTCCTATAAATCAACGATGGCCATCGAGGCGGTGCGGCGATTCGAAGGCGCCATCTCCTTTATCGCGCGAGGTGCGGTGATTAAAAAAGAAGGGATAACGGTCCTCAATATCAATGGTATTTCACCGGCGGCCCCCAATTACCCCTACTATCAAACATTCTCCTTTGTGACCAAAGGAAAACCCGAAGGAGCCACAAAGGTTTTCATCAAGGCGGCCTTCTCAGAAGCGGGTCAGGCGATCATCAAGGAGAAAGGCATGATCCTGATCTCGGACCCTAACACGCAGGTTTTACTGAAATAGCATCTCTTTTTCTCTCGAAGAGCGGACACTTACAGAAACAACCGCTCCAGGTTCCCCGCCGAACGCTCCGGCGGGGAATCAATCATCCGTGTGACCGTGGGAAAAAGGTCAAGATGGGGCTGCTTTCTGGATAACAAAAAAAGCGGCGACATATTCACGAACTGGCCAATGCTCTTATTTGCTCTCGGCCCGCTTTTCAACCCGTGCAATAATCCAGTCTGAAAGCGTTTGAGGACTCTTCACATCCACAATATCCTTCAAGTCAGTTACCGGAATTTCGGCCCGGGCCATGTTTTTATGACCGCCCGCGGAGCCGATCTTACCGAAACTGCCGATAGCCACCTTCCCAGCGTCTATTCTAAGCCCGTCATTTCTGAAGATAACGACCAGGGTCTTATTGTACACACCCGAGACGATGCTCCACCGGATGCCATTCACCTTCATGAAAAAATCGGCAATCAACACGCAGACATCGGGATTTACGACCGGTCCCAGATGGACGAATATCCGTTTTCTCCGAATCCGTTTTTCCTCGAGGGCCATTCTGAAATATTTCAGGAATTCAATGGTGACCTCCGACTGCTCGATCTTTCTCGCAAGCTGGATATTGGCCCGCAGGAAGAGAAACTGAAAAGCCCGAACATCCTCCGCGGCGGACTTGCCTTCAAAGTTGCAAGTATCTGTCTTGATGGCGTAAAAAAGGGCGGTTGAAAGCTTCATGGAGGGTTTGATCTTCGCGGCCTTCAGGTATTCCGTGAGCAGCGTCGCCGCAGCGCCGTATTTGGGTTTGATATCGATAAAGGGCGCCATATCCGCCGAAGTCATTGGATGGTGATCGATAATAACGTTGTAGGCAAATCGCTGAAACTTCTCATGATGACCCGGCTGAGAATCCACGATCACAAATTTGGTGAACGCCTCTTTTTTGACCTGGTCCACATGCACCAGGGTGACCCCTAAAAGCTCGACCATGGCGAGATTGTCCGGCCGCTTAATCACATTGATATTGGAAATGGTCACACTTGCCGCTTTGCGCCAAAGAAGCCGTTTGATGGCCATGGCGCAGGCGATAGCGTCTGGGTCGGCGTTAATCGTGATCAACACCTGATCATCCCCTGTGAACTGACTATAAAACCGCTTGAGTTTTTCCTGAACTGAAATCGCCATAGGCAGAAGCAGTCGGACGCCGGTCAATCATCCCGCGCCACTTTGTCCTTTTCTGAATCATGTTAAACCACTAACCCTTTTCATTCAGCCACCCATGCGGCGGCTCCATGCCTCTTAAGCTTTCAAAGAGGACGACGCCCACCGACGTCGACAGATTGAGGCACCGGATGGCCTTACTGATGGGGATATAATAGGTGGCGTTTTGATGCTGATCAAGAATTTTTTGAGGGATACCCTGCGTCTCGGAGCCAAACACCAGGAAGAGCCGCTTCAAGGAAGGCATTTCCCGGAAGGATCTCCGACCGTTTTTTGAAAAGAGAGCGATCTCCTCCTTTTCTGGTCCCACTCCCGAGATGAAATGATTAAAATCCTCCCACACCGAGAGCTTGACCTGATGCCAGTAATCGAGCCCGGCCCGCTTCACCTCCCGGCTCTCCAGGGAAAACCCTATCGGTTTGATCAGATGCAGAAAAGCATCAACGCCGATGCAGGTTCTTCCAATATTTCCCGTGTTCCAGTGCACATCCGGCGCGATCAACACCACATGCCGTTCTACTGCTCCGCCCATAGATGCATGTCCTAAAAAAATTTCCAGCGGTTGGTGTTTAAAATATCCAACGGAGCTTTTTCCTAACATGAACCCAGGGATTAGGAAACTGAAAATGACGAATTAATTCTTGACATCAAATCAAAGTCATGAACAGGGTACGCTTAAACAAACCGTCTTCTAAAATCGATCGCTTTGCAACCCCCCAAAGGAGAGATCCCCTATGGAACGTAACAAAACCCTCGTCTTGCTGGCCCTTTTAATGTCGCTTTTCCTTTCCTCGGCGTGTGATCAAAAGGAGGAAGTTTCGTTTGAAGGAATGGAACTATTCAAGTGGAACCTGGTTGTTCCCGACAATGAGCTGGCCCTCTGCGGTAATGGCTCTCCTTTTAAATTCTTTATCAATCCCTCGAATAAATCCAAAAACGTGATGATCTATTTCCAGGGAGGAGGGGCCTGCTGGGATTACGAAAGCTGTAGCGGCAAGGCAGGCATCCGGGGAGCAGCCAATCCGGAAGGGATTCCCGATGACTTCATGGAAAACGGGGCTACGCCATCGGTTATGTCTCCCTTTATCTGGCGGGAACATCCGATGGATGACTATAAAACCCGGGACTGGACCCTGATATTCATTCCCTATTGCACCGGCGATATTTTTACCGGAAACAAGGTGATCACTTACAAAGATCCCAATGGAACAGCTCCAGATCTGGTGTGGAACCATACCGGTCATGAAACGGTGATGGCGGTCCTCGACTGGATGACCACGGGTCAATACAATAAAGAATTCGAAGAGATTCCAACCCTCCTCGTCACCGGTTCGAGCGCGGGGGGGGCGGGCGCGTTTTTAAACTACTATTTTATCCGTGAAGAGTTGGGGAACCGTGTCAACCAAGGCATTCTGCTCAACGACTCCGGCCCCATTTATCCTGCGGAAGATAGCCCCGAATACCCTGAAGATCTCTCCCAGCTCGACGGAGATGGTCCCCATACCTATGAGGCGTATCCCCACTCCGTGCCATGCCAAAGAAAGGTCATGTCCTCCTGGGGCGCCGATTCGGTGATCGACTTGATTCTGAAGGATATAGAGGGGGACGCGGCCCTGCTCGCCATGTACAACGAAAACAATATCGGCTTGAGTCTCACCCGGCTTATCTCTTACAAATATAAAAACGACCGCATCGCCCATACCCAGTTCTCCATGGATGAAATCTACTCCTCTTACCTCTATGAACGCTTCTTTCCCAATGATATCGATATGGAAAAAGATGGCATGGAAGTTCTTTGGAACTATTGGCAACAAGAGCAGCAGCTCTTGATCGATCTTTATGATGAATTAAATGACGCCAATGGGAACACCGGCTATTTCATCCCTTATTACAGACCCTTTATCGAGAGCCACACCGTGTGCACCATCGCATCGATCGGCACCCTGATCGACCGGGATATCAACGGGGAGTATATAAACGTGGACGCCAAGGATTTCATCGTCGATCTTTTAAATCCTGAAATCCCCATGGGGCAATTACGATATATCGAAAACCCGAGCCCCCTGGAGAGAGACGGGCCCCTCCCCACCGCTCTCCGTGATGTGGTCGATAAATTGATGGAATTTATGGATCGTATCGGGAAGTGAAAAGAATGAGTCAGGTAACGATTCAGCTTTGCCTTGCTTTATTGGCAAAAAGCCCTTTTGTGAAGTGATATTGCACTTTTTTCGGATAAGAGCTTCATAGGCCTTTTGTGTTAAAACTGACAAACTGTTTAAGGCCGTAAGGCCGAGTTTTTGCCAGCTTAGCAAAAGGCCGAGAAGCTCCCGACAAAAAAAGTGCGGAACGAACAAAACGGACTTCTGGCATGTCCATGAATAGGTGCTGAATCAGAAGAATAGGTAAGACCAGGCGATGAAACCGCCGCACGCCATGACCATGCGGCGGTTTCACAGGCTAAAACTCCTCATTCTATAGAAAACGGTCATAACCCGCCGCTTTTATTTAAAAAGGACCACCTCAAATCCATTGACTTTTCGCCCTCCGGCTGTTAGATAATCAGAAAAATATTTTT
>JAGVHJ010000393.1 GCA_020056645.1 Desulfobacterales bacterium | reverse complement strand
GAGAAAGTAATCGATGGGCAACCCCTCTTTGATCAACCCATAGGCCCCATACATAAACTCTTTGGGGTTCTCCTGGGGATTTGAAAAAACCGCTGCCAGGTTTTGAAACCGGAATGGAAACAAGATTCTGTTATTTTCATCCTTATCTGTCAAATGAGTTCCCCTTTATCTCATTGATCCGGTCGGCGTAATAGCGGGTCAGATGCGTGCGACCCGCTTCCGAAACATGGTCTTTATCGCCATGGGAATGCTCTTGCAGGAAAACCGGAGAGCGGGTGTTGAGTTTCCGTATTTCAGGATACCGGTCGTAAAAACGATTCACCTCATCGTTGATGAAGGCGAGCTTCTTTTCGGCGGAATCTTTATCCAAAAACATCTCATGGATCGGTGCATGGGCCCCGAAAATCCGAATATGGTTGTCATTGGCCAACCGCACCAGTTTCTCAAACCAGAAGACCATATCCGGTGAAATATAAAACGCCATCCGGACAACCGAACGAAGCTGGTTTTTCAGAGTTACATCCGGGTCTGGCATGGGCGGTCCACCGCCCCCATCCAGATGCAAAAGAACCGGAAGATAGCGATCCGTCTCCTTCCGGATCTCCAATCGATTCCGGTATGATGGGATTTTCATGAGTTGATTCCGCACGATCTGAGCCATGTATTCCACAGGCCATTTGAGATAATCGGTGGGCGACGAAACGTGTGTCAGCGCGTTTTTCAAGGCCGCCTGGGTATCGCCCCATTCCGGATTGGTAAACGCGAAGAGTTGCATGTCAAGGGGCCTTGGCCACACATCAATCGCGTGCCAGACAACAATGGCTTGGGGCGGCTTATGATCGTTGAGATACTTTTTTAATACCGAATAGTCCCCATAGGCGACCAGGTTGCCTGTTAGCCCCAGGTTCATGGCCTTGATTTGGGTCAAACGGTAAAAGAGATCCGGATCAATGGCGTTTTTGACGGTGCTGTCCCCAAGAAAGAGGATACCGGCGCTATCGCCTGACCGGGCTATTTCTCTCTCTCGCTGGGCCCAGATGGCCTCGCGGGTTCCTGAAAACTCAAACGCTTTTTCCTCATGCCATCGCGCAAGAAAAATTTCAGAGAGGAGAATAAGCGCCGCGACCCAAAGAAATAAGGACTTGCTCATGGTATTAAAACTGGAAATAGATAAAGGCCCTCGCCTGATCAGCCCCGTAAACCATCACCCCCCAATAAAAGAGGGTCAACATGACCGCGGAAAAGGCCTGCTTGCCTCCCAGGAACCCCATACCATCATGGAGGGCGCTGCCGGTAAAAAGAGTTCTAAACCGCCGCATCACATACAAAGGGCATAAAAAAAAGAGGAGGTACCCCCATAAATGGTAATAGTCTGGATGCGCATTCATTGAAACCAGCATGCCTCCCCAATGATTTAATACATCCATGTCCGGAGATCTGAAGATCACCCATCCCAGCGCTATGAGTTGAAAAGTCCATAGGCGCTTCACCCATTTCGATTGGCGCTCTTCGATCCAGCGGCTATAAATAGCAGTGCGTTCGAGAATCATCAAGATTCCGTGGTAGACTCCCCAAAGCACATACATCCAGGAGGCCCCGTGCCACAATCCACAAAGGGTCATTGTAATCAACACGTTTCTATGGGTGTCAAACGCTCCGCCCCGGTTCCCTCCAAGAGGAATATAGAGATAATCTCTAAACCAGGAGGAGAGCGAGATATGCCATCTTCTCCAGAAATCCCGTATCGATTCGGCCAGATAAGGAGAATTGAAATTAAGGGTTAACTCGATGCCAAAGAATTTCGCCGTTCCCCGCGCCATGTCCGTGTATCCAGAGAAATCGCAATAGATCTGAAACGTATAGGCATAGGCCCCGAGCAGGGCGAGCCCCGTGTCCAACGGCGCACGGGGGTCACTCCCGAACACCAGATCCGAAATGGGCGATAGGTTATCCGCGATGACAATTTTCTTAAATAATCCCCAGGAGAATAAAAAAAAACCCGAAATCAGAACCTGGGATTTCGGGAGATGATGACCTTTAAGTTGCGGAAGAAGGTTCGAGGCCCGCTCGATGGGCCCGGCAAGCAACAAAGGGAAAAATGACACAAACGCCCCAAAATCAAAAAAATTCTTACATGCTTGAATTTTTTCACGATACACATCAATCGTGTAGCTCATCGCCTGAAAGGTATAAAATGAGATGCCGATGGGAAGGAGAATCTTAACGTAGGGCAAGGGATCTTCGCACCCCATCGCGCTCAAAACACAAGAGAGGCTGTCGATAAAAAAATTAAAATATTTGAAAAATCCCAAAAGAGAGAGGTTCGTGATGACGCTGATGACGAGCCAGGCGTATTTTATCTTTTTTGAAGATCCCTTCTGGATGCACACGCCAAAGAAATAATTGACCCCTGTTGAAAAAACAATCAAAAAAACAAACTTGAGATCCCAAAACCCATAAAAATACCAGCTCGTCAGCATGAGAAGGCCGGTTTTATATCGCTGTTGAACCACCGAATACAGGCAGATCACCAGAACAAAAAATATGAAAAACTCGAGCGAATTAAAGAGCATCGAAAACTAAGCGCAATCGGAGGCTTCTGTTGAAGTGATAGTTTGTTT
>JAGVHJ010000401.1 GCA_020056645.1 Desulfobacterales bacterium | reverse complement strand
GTTTGCGTCAGATTGTCTTGAACCTTGCCGAAAACGCCATCAAATTCACATCCCATGGAGAGGTCTCAATTTTTATTGAACCAGAACAGGAGACCGGCCAGGGGGTCATGGTCAAGGTCAGTGTATCCGACACCGGCATCGGCATCCCCAAGGACCGAATAAAAGATCTTTTCACACCCTTTGTCCAGGCCGATGATTCCACGACCCGTCGATTCGGAGGCACGGGCCTGGGACTCTCCATTTCAAAACAGCTCATCGAGCAGATGGGCGGCGAGATCCATGTTGAAAGTCAGGAAGGGAAAGGATCTGTTTTCTGGTTTACAGCCTTTTTGGAAAAGTCAGCCTCCCTAGAAAAATGTGCGCCTGAGTTTGCAGACCTTAACCATGTCAAGGTACTAATTGTGGACGGCAATGAAAAAAATCGGTTTCTTGTCACCCAGTATCTGAAGGCGTGGGGATGTCGCCCTTTCCAGACCGGAAACGCGACAACAGCCTTTGATATGGTCACAGCAGCCGTCAGTGAAAATGATCCATTTAAAATCGCCATCCTTGATATGCACCTGCCCGATGAAGAGGCCGCCTGCCTTGGCGCACGAATTAAGGAAGATAGCCGTTTGTCTGATATCGGTCTTATCGTGATGGCTTCTTTCGCTGAAAAAGGGGACTCAAAACGATTTTCAGACCGGGGGTTTTCTTCATTTCTCACCAAACCCATCCATCACCGGATTCTCCATGATGCCGTCGCCTTGACTTTAGGACGTTGGCAAAACCCTGAAGCGGTGAATGAAGCATCTATTATCACACACTATGTGGTATCTGAAGTCCAGAAAAGAAAAGCCCGTATCCTACTGGTGGAGGATGACATCACCAACCAGGATGTGGCCTTCGCCATGCTTAAAAAACTGGGTTACACATGTGATATGGCTCTGGATGGCCAGGACGCGTTGGATAAACTATCGTCCGGAGGCTATCATCTTGTACTCATGGATTGCCAGATGCGGGTGATGGATGGATATGAGGCAACCCGCCGGTTAAGGACGAAAGAAAAACAAAAGAAAGAGGGTCATCTGCCTGTTATCGCCATGACGGCAAGCGCCATGGCCGGAGATAGGGAAAAATGCATGGAGGCCGGTATGGATGATTTTATCTCCAAGCCGATCCTGATAAAAGAGCTGGCGGACATATTGGAAAAATATATCACGCTCTATGGTTCATCGGAGACCAAAAATCAAAACGCGTCGGATGAAGGAAAAATCGAAATGGAAATCAAAGATGACCCCGCCGTATTTGATACTCAAATTATCCTGAAAAACATGATGAACGACAAGGAACTGGCGGTAAGAATCATGAAGAGATTCTTGTCAGATATTCCCAGACAGATAACAGCGCTCGAAGGCTTTATAGAAAATAAATCCGTTGAAGATGCTGGACGCCAGGCTCACACCATCAAAGGCGCGGCTGCCAATGTGGGGGGTAAAGCCTTGCAGGCGCTTGCCTATAAGATGGAAAAATCAGGCAAAGAGGAAGATCTTCCCGCTATCCAGATGGATATGCCGCAATTGAAAACAGAGTTTGAGATGTTAAAAAACGCCATGGAACCTATCGTGATGTCATGGGAAGGCGACGAGACTTGAAGATCGAGCGACATGCTTTTTTCGGTTGGGGGTTATGAAGGAAAAACGCAGAGGAGATCAAGAGGCATGAATAAATCCGAAATGAAGCGGTTGATCTCGGAGAATCAACTCAAGGTTAAGCTGTACGCCGTTATCTTCATCATAATAGCATCCATAACAGGATTATTCCTGCTGGGCTGGTTCGGGTTGAACACCCTCTCATCGTTAAGGGCCTTTGTCGGGGGTGAAGCCATGTATTCAAAAGGATCGGATGGCGCATCCTTCTTTCTGATGAGATACACCCACACCCACGACAAGAAGGACTATGAGGCGTTTTTGGAACATGTCCGCTTCCCGTTGGGTGATCAAAAAGCCCGCCTGGAACTGGAGAAAGCCGATCCCGACTTAAAGATCGTCACCCAGGGATTTACCGAGGGTGGTATCCATGCGGCGGACATTAACGGTATGGTAAATCTTTTCAAAATATTTCGACAGGTTGAACAGGTAGACAGTGCCATACATGCCTGGGCCAAGGGAGATGCACTAATCTCCGAGCTGGTAAAACTAGGGGCGGAACTGGATCAAACGATCTCTTTAGGAAAATGGCCCCATCTGCCGCAGGACGAAATGCTAAAAAAAATAACCCTTCTTCACGAAGATCTGAATTCTGCGGAGAATGAATTCTCTGCCTCACTGGGAGAGGTATCACGGTGGGCCAAGGGCCTGTTGATATGGGTATTGTTCACTTTCACCGTTGTCGCCGGGGCGACATGCCTGATTATCATGCTGTTTGGCGGAAAAATCCTATCTGATCTGAAACACACCAGTGACAATTTAACGGAACAAAACACTATTAAAACAGGGCAAGCGGCCTTAAATGAAAAGATGCGTGGGATCCAGGTCATCGAGGGGCTTGCGGCGAACATTGTGAGCTATCTATGTGACTATTTGAAGGCGAACGTTGGCGCCATATACCTCTTTAACGAGGATCAAACCTTGTGGCTGGCGGGCAGTTACGCCTTTGAGCAACGCAAAGGCCTTCATAACACGTTTAAGCCGGGAGAGGGAGTGGTCGGCCAGGCTGCCCTGGAAAAAAAATATATCCTGATGATCGACTGCCCGGCGGATTACATCCGCATTCGATCCGGGCTTGGTTCGGCGGTGCCGAAAAACATCCTCGTCTACCCCTTGCTGCTCAATGAGAAGGTGAAGGGCGTCATTGAGCTTGGCTCGTTCAAGGATTTTTCGGAAAAGGATCTCTCGTTTCTGGCAGAGACTGCTGAAAATATGGCCATCGCCATCCAGTCGGTGACCTCCCGCGGTCAAACGGCCCAATTGCTGGAAAAAACCCAGCAACTGGCCGAAGAGCTTCAAGCCCAGCAGGAAGAGCTTCGTGCGTCCAATGAAGAGCTCGAAGAACAGACCAAGGCGCTTCGGGCATCTGAAGAGCTTTTGCAAACCCAGCAGGAAGAGCTTCGGGCCACCAATGAAGAGCTGGTTGAACAGGCGGCATCCCGGGAAAAACAAAAGCAAGAGATTTTGAAAAAAAACGAAGAGATTGAAAAAGCCCGCAAATTGATCGAGCAAAAAGCCAGGGATCTGGAATTGACCAGCAAATACAAGTCCCAGTTTCTGGCCAATATGTCCCATGAACTCAGGACGCCGCTTAACAGCATTTTGCTGCTCTCAAGGCTGCTTTCTGAAAATAAGGGGAAAACCCTCAGCGCCAAACAAGTGGAATTTTCCGAGACCATCTATTCCTCGGGCAATGATTTAATGAATCTGATCAATGATGTGCTCGATCTTTCAAAAGTAGAGTCCGGTCTGCTTGAAATGAACGTATCAGATGTAAATCTAAAGAAATTCGCAGAAAAAATTTCACGCTCTTATGAAAAAATCGCGGAAGAAAAAGAGATAGCCTTTTCCGTCAACCTGGGGGAAAAAATTCCAGAAACAATTCATACCGATCCCCAACGCATGGAACAGATCGTTAAAAATTTGCTTTCAAATGCCATTAAATTTACAGACCGGGGGAGGGTCGCTCTGGATATTCAGCGACCGCATCCGGAAAGCGCTTTCCCACAAAGCAAATTATCGCCTGAAAATGCGATTGCATTTTCCGTGTCCGATACAGGAATTGGGATTAAAAAAGAAAAGCAGAAACTTATTTTTGAGGCCTTTCAGCAAGAGGATGGAACCACCAGCCGAAAATACGGGGGGACCGGCCTGGGGCTATCGATTTCAAGAGAGCTATCCCATTGCCTGAAAGGGGAAATCGGCCTTGTAAGTGAGCAGGGGCGCGGCGCTATTTTCACCCTCTATCTTCCAGAGAAGCTGGAGTCGTCATCCAAAGAAGTTTCTCAAGCCCAGCACGCCCCCAAACCTCCGCACGCATCATTGCCGGCGGTGGCGTTGGAAGAGCCAAAGCCCACAGCTCCTTCAGGCCCATCTGGGGAGCTTGACCGGATTCGGGACAACAGAAGAGAGATCACCGCCGGTGACACGTGCATCCTCATCATTGAAGACGATCCCAAGTTTGCATCGATACTGACGGACTTGGCCAAGGAAAAGGATTTCAAGGTCCTGGTGGCTGGTGACGGCGAAACCGGCCTCCACTTTGCTGATTTGTATAAACCCAGCGCCATCATTCTGGATATCGCATTGCCGGGCATTGACGGCTGGGATGTGTTGACAAGGCTGAAAGACTCTCCAGCCACCCGTCATATCCCGGTGCACCTTATTTCAGCCTCCGCCCCATCCCGGAATGCCATGAAGATGGGAGCCATTGGTTATTTAACCAAACCGGTAAGTATCGATAATATCAACCGGATTTTTGGTAAAATAGAACAGATGATCACTCAGAAAGTCAAAAAACTGCTGGTTGTGGAAGAGAATGAGAAACAAAGAACGGCCATCATTCGATTCCTCGAAGGTCAAGACATTGAAATAACATCCGTGGGAACAGGGAGTGAGGCCTATTCGCATTTGCAGACAGGCCTGTATCAGTGCATGATTCTGGATCCCATGCTGCCGGATATGCCAGGAACCGAGTTACTGGATAGGATAAGAGGTGATGATAGGCTTTCTGAATTTCCCATTATCATCTATACGGACGAGGTTCTTTCCAATGAAGAAAAGTCGCTGCTCGACAGCCACTCGGATAAAATCATCCTCACAGACGCCCGCTCTCCTGAAAAGCTTCTGGATGAAACCACGCTATTCCTTCATCGAGTGGAGGCCGACCTGCCAGACGAAAAAAAGAAATTGCTGAAAATGATTCACGACAAAGAATCGAGTCTCGCTTGCAAATCCGTGCTTCTGGTGGATGATGATATGCGGAACGTTTTTGCCATGACCCATATTCTTGAGGATAAAAACATGACCGTTCTGGTGGCGAAAACCGGGAGTGAAGCCCTGTCCCGTTTGGAAGAACGGCCGGATATCGATTTGGTGATGATGGACATCATGATGCCGGTGATGGATGGATATGAAGCAATCCGGAAGATCCGAAAACAGGAGAAATATAAAAAACTTCCGATCATCGCCCTTACCGCCAAGGCTATGAAAGGAGACCGTGCGAAATGTATCGAGGCTGGAGCCAGCGATTACCTATCAAAACCGGTGGACAGCCATAAATTATTGTCCATGCTCCGGGTTTGGCTCTATAAATAAAATGACAGAAATCGAGAGTGAAAAAATCGAAATTGAGCTTCTACTTGAGGCCATTTACCGGAAGTATGGATATGATTTCCGGAATTACGCCAAAGCTTCGATAAAGCGACGAATTCTTCATCACTGCGCCCTATCCGGGCTGAAAACCATTTCCGAGCTCCAGCACCGAATTCTTTACAATGTAAAATTTTTTGAGGCGCTCTTGATGGATTTTTCCATTAACGTGACCGAAATGTTCCGCGACCCATCCTTTTTCCGGGCGCTTAGAGAATCTGTTTTGCCGGTGTTCAGTGGGATGTCGCATATCAAGCTCTGGCATGCCGGTTGCGCCACCGGGGAGGAGGTCTATTCCGTGGCCATCCTGTTGAAAGAGGAGGGGCTTCTCGACAATACGCAAATTTATGCCACGGACTTTAATGAACAAATTATCAAGAAGGCCAAAGAGGGGATTTACCCTGTGGAAAAGATAAAGGAGTACACCGCCAATTATCAGAAAGCAGGCGGGAACCGTTCCTTTGCAGACTACTATACCGCTGGATATGAATACGCCGTCATGAATAAAGATTTAAGAACAAATGTTATCTTTGCCGATCATAATCTTGTTACGGACGCCTCATTCGGGGAAATGGATATCATTATATGTAGAAATGTGTTGATCTATTTTGATCGAAAACTTCAAGACATGGCGATCTCTCTTTTCCGAGATAGTCTGCCGGACGGCGGTTTTCTCTGTCTGGGGAGCAAAGAGTCCTTAAGGTTTTCCAAATACTCCACTGATTTTGAAGAGTTGATGGGTGATGAAAGAATTTATCGCAAAAAACACATTGATGGTTAATAGCGGGCGCGAGGCGGTAGTGATGGGTGTTTCAGCAGGCGGCTTGGAGGCGCTGAAACGTATCCTGCCGGAATTACCGAAAAATTTTAATATGCCGATGTTCATCGTGTATCATATTCATAAGACATCCGATGATTTTATGGTCCGCCACCTGAATGAAACAAGCCGCCTTTGGGTTAAACAAGCTGAAGATAAAGAACTCATAAAGCCGGCTGTGGTGTACATGGCCCCACCCGATTATCACTTGCTGATAGAATGGGATCGCTCCATCGCCCTGTCCACGAGTGAGCGGGTGAATTACACCCGGCCTTCCATTGATGTGCTGTTTGAAACCGCAGCCGATGTTTATGGGGAGAAGCTGATTGGAATCATTTTAACCGGAGCAAACAGGGACGGCAGCCAGGGGACAAGAAAGATCAAGAGAACAGGAGGCTTTGTGATTGTTCAAGACCCAAAAACTGCGGAGATGGATACAATGCCGAAGGCGGCCATCGAAGCAGCGGAGCCGGACCTCATTTTGTCATTGGAAGAAATCGCCGAGTTTCTCTGTCAGTTTACAAAGAGTTGACCCCAGGGTAATCGCATTTGGGACGCGCCTCCTTCGGCCCTGCCGGGGCCCAACCTTTTGAAAAGGTTGCCAAACATATCCAAATAAATGTTCAATAAACACCCTCTAAAAACCTCTTTGTCCCGCTTTTTAAAAGCGGGCCGCCAGGCATTGATAATCAATTCAAGTTATGACTTAAATCACTCACAAAGCCCTATTCTACATGCGATTCCCCTGGAGTTGACCCGTCGTACTCTTGACCTTTTTCAAGATCAGGATGGCGCCGCCATCG
>JAGVHJ010000214.1 GCA_020056645.1 Desulfobacterales bacterium | reverse complement strand
TTGGAAAAAAATTTTGATCCTCGAAATACGCCATGTATTCCTGCGGTCAAAATTTTTTTCCGCCTTGGATTTGAACAAATTTCCTAAAAACTTGAAAATCGAGTATCAGACGGATCAGAAGAATTGTTACTTCCGAAGCTCCGCCCGCTCGACGCGGCCGTCATTGATCTCAACCCAGGCGTAGTTCCCGGCGGATGCCGGACCGGGATTGAGGATGAGGGTGGACCCGATCTGGTCTTCTCCCCTGGATTCATGGATGTGACCGGTAAGACAGATTAGAGGCGCTTGGCTTTCGATAAAGGCCCGGACCTCCATGCTCCCCACCTGAAGGCCGGAACCCAGGCGATCGGTCGCTGTGCCAAAAGGCGGCTGATGGGAAACCAGAATGAACGGCATCATTTCCGGAAGCGCGGCTCTTCCCTGGGAGAGGCTTGTTTTAAAATCGCTCTCAGCCATTTCATTGGGCGTGTTGAACGGAGTTGGCAGAGAGGCTCCGACCCCCATGATTCCCATGCCAGCGATGGTTTTTCCCTTTCCATGGATAGAGAGATTTTCTTCGTTCAGATAGGCTTCTATATCCAGATGGTCGCAATTTCCCGTGACCGCGAAAAGCATGGGATTGATCGTCCGGACCGCATCCACCACCTTTTTCGCCGCGGCCCGATGTCCGAAATGGGTGATGTCGCCGGTGATGAGAATCAGGTCCGCCTCTTTCAGCGCCCCCGCCATTTTCAACAGAGGGCCATCGTTTCCATGAATGTCCGTAAGGCTTGCGATTTTCATGGACGGGCTCCCCTCATCGTGGCTGGATCAATGGAATGACACCTATTCCTGTTCCCTGGTTCCGGTAAATGTGTGGCTCTTGGTGACCGGTGTTAGTTGGGTGTCGGTAAACGTCCAAGTTTCGCTAAGGGTCCCCTCCTCGATTTCATATCTGGAGGTCAGGGTGAAGGTCAATCGCGATGTATAGGTTCCGGGTCTAATTTCCGGCTCCGATTCACCCTCTTCCAGGTAGCGCTCGAACTCGGTTATTTTGTAGTGGCTGTAAGTATTAACCGAAAAGGTCCCTTCCCATTGGTACCAATCATCTTCAAGATCCTTGTCAGATCGGGTCAACGTGAAGGTCTTCTGGGCCGAATTGGTTGTCAGTTCATAGTCGAGGGGCGGCTCTTCCAGGGGATCGGCGCTGTTTTTGAAGGTCAGACTCCAGGTTCCATCCACCTCCGTGAACCCAACCTCATTGTCGACATCACTATCCAGTTCTGGAAAATCATCACACGAAAGATTGGAGGCTTCCATTTTAAAGGTGTGATCCTCATAGAACCGCAAACTGATCGTGACATCATCGTCATCATCCAGGGTGAGAGTCCATTTCCCGACGATATCCCCCGACGATCCCTCTCCGGATCGCTCCCACTGGGTCTCATCAAAGAAAAAATCGCTATCGTTCGATTCCGGCAGCACCATCTCCTCCGCCCCAACACTGATGCGGCTGAATTGGATGAGATCCTCTTTCAGGCCGCAATCATCCGGGAAACGGGATTTATCAACCTCCAAAAACAAATAGTAAGAGCCGTTCACGGCATCAAAAACATAGTTACCGCTTGCTTCATAGGTATCATCGTCATTGAGCCGGATGCTGCATCCTGAAAATAGACATACGACCGCCACGAGCACCGTAAGGAGAACGGTCCATGCGTGATGGTTTCCCTTTAACCTGAAGGAATTCATAAAACCTCTCCACTAAGGCCTTTCATTGGCCCGAAACAATACTCACGGGGTGTTCATCTTTTCATTCACACTCAGGTCTCGATACGAAGATGGGGGCGCGCCATGTTTAGATTCTGATGATCGGGGCGCTAATATCTCCCGGAACCTGGCACAGGGTATGATTTCTGATAAAATAGTCAAGCCAAAAAATCTGGTAGTCGGACAACGCCTCAAACACAACGGAAAATCGCCGCATCTTCGTGAAGTTGAAGGGATTCCGGTTTGAGATGTCGGTAACGGAGACCATCTTGGCTTTAAACTTGAAGGGGACAACGTTAATGTTCAACTCATTGTCATCCACGATAATGGAGAGTTCGGCGGCTTGGAAAAAACGGGTTTTCTGATCGTTGCTTTTAAAGGCCATTCCTCCCCGGCTGACGTTGAGAAGTTGACCGATTTTTATTGAATTGGGACCGATGCCCACAAAAACATCGGACCGGACCTTAAATCTGGGGTGCCTTCGGAACTCTTCACATTTTTCAGATAATAACATGCAATATCCTCAAAATATCATTCATCAAAACTCTGGACAGAACCAGAGGCGAAACAAGAACATCGGGCACACTTATATTGGAAATCGGCGTTCATGTCAAATCGAATCTTAATACCCAGCGTGACCTTTACTTATAGTAGGCCTCAAAAGCGATAACTATCTGATCTCCAACCGAAAAATAGGTTTGAAGATCAAATTTCCACGAAATATGGACCTTTCCGCTGTCAAGGACGCTGATTTCCGGATAGAAGCCGTTCACCACGGTCACATCCTCGTCATCCAGCACCTCAAAATTCACCAGTTGGGTATGGGTGTTGAACTCGCACTGCCATTGCCACAGGGCCGCGCTTCCCGATCGCTTGACCTTTTCGAAAAATGGGGCCGCGTCAAAGGTGATCGCCGTCCCGTCCTCGTCGATGGTTACTTTAGGGCCGGTGTTGGTGGTGGGCCATCGGTCGATGACCGCCTCTGGCTTGAGCCCGCCAAAGTACCGGACCGTCAGATAATAGGGAGAGCCACACCGCATGCCCTTTCGATTGATGCAGCCTTTTAGGATCAACGCCCCCTCGTAAAATTCCGGCTCGCCCCTGAAATATTCACCGGCTAAAATCGGGAGGTCCGTGTCATCATCCCCATCTTCTCCCGTGGGAGTGATGGCGACAAGGAAAAGAGTGAAGTGGGAGGCGGCGACGGTCACCCTGTTTTTAAGAGTGTCCAGGCCGGATCTGGGAAGGGCCGCCCATGACTTCTCCGACGCATCGTAAAAAAGAACCTCGACGCCGGTTTCTGACAGATCGGTTCCGTCAATTATTCCGTCGTTATCCGTGTCCCTGTATGGCAGCACAATTTCAACCGGATGGTCGAAAACCGCGCCATCGGGTCCAAAATCGACGGGAGAGGCGGCCGCCAAGTAATTGAGGGGGAGATCTTCATGGCTTTCTGGCAATTCGATGGTGATCTCTTTTTCACCGGAAAAGGCTCCCGGAGGAATGGTGATGGAGACCCCATGCAAGGGGCTTTCCACATCCGTGACACCCAGCACACCGCCCGAAGGGCCGATGGTTGACTGGGCCTCGTAGATATTTTCGGAGGCTCCGGTCTCTTTTTTACCGTTGTCCCCTGAGCAAGCCGAGACCACAATAGCCGCCACCAGGGCCAAGAGAGGTTGGAAAAAAATGGTGTATTTCATATGCCAAACACTATAATGCATCGATTTGACGTTGTCAAATTATTGTATTTAATAAGGATTGTAACTATTCAGCAGCGATTCATCAAGATGGCGAAAAGCTCGTTTTGTTCGTTCCCTATTTTTTTTCGGGAGCTTCTTGGCTTTTCGCCACTAAAACAAGGCCATACTGAATAGTTACCAAGGATTTTAATTTTCTTCAAAACCAATGAAGGGGGCGTCCGCAAGCCCCATTCCATTTGAACGGGTAAAGGGCAAAAAAAAAGAGCAGCCTCGCGAAGAAGCTGCCCTTGAAATGGCTTTAGGTGGCGTGGAGGCGGCTTCCGGATTTGAACCGGAGATAAAGGCTTTGCAGGCCTCTGCCTTACCACTTGGCCAAGCCGCCCTAAAAAAAATGGAGCGGGAAACGGGATTTGAACCCGCGACTTCAACCTTGGCAAGGTTGCACT
>JAGVHJ010000169.1 GCA_020056645.1 Desulfobacterales bacterium | reverse complement strand
TCACGCCCCGTGATCTTGAAGCACGTCGAATTCCTTGGCAAGAACGCCAAATTCTATCACATCCAGATAGCGGCCATTTTTAAATATCGCCTGCCGCCGGCACCCCTCTTGTTCCATCTTGAGATATCGCGCCAGCCGAATCATGGCGATGTTAGTCTCCAAGGTGCCGCACGAAATTCGATGCAAGTTTAATGTACAAAAACCATGGGTTATAATGAGGCGGCCCGCTTCTCTCCCATACCCTCTTCCCCACGCTTTTTTTTCTCCAATAATGATCGAGAACTCCGCGCATCGGCTGATATAGTCAATCGTGTCGAGAGCGACATTGCCAATATGGCGATCGCTTGTTTTTTCGATAATCGCGAGGATAAGCGCGCTCCGATGATTCTGAGAGGATTGAAGCGCGTAGGTTCTTGCCTGATCCAGGGTGTAAGGGAAAATATGATGGGAGTTTCCATGACAAACGTCACGATCATTAAACCAGGTTGGATACGGGCCATCACAATCGGAATACAAAAGCGTCCGTAAATAGATCTTTTCACCGTGCAAGAAAGGAACGCCCTTCTGCTGTTCACGGCCGTTTTTTTCCATGGGATCATTTTGCATGCTCAAAGCCCCCCCATCCCCTTTTTATCGCCACTGTAGAATCGCCGCCCGAATTACAAAAAGGCGCGACATTCCCAAACCTTCTCAAAGGCCCTTGCCACATCATCAAGATCTTCCCTGGTCATGCCAGGCCGCATCATTTCATGATTAAAAAACTCTTTTTCATACATCCTCTCGGTTACGGGGCATACCCCCTTGTGGTACGACACGCTGCTTTCTGAAAAAGGATAGCCGTGATTCCCGTAGGCGATGCGATGCTGATACATGGGTTGCAAATAAAGCGGCTTGACATAACCTGCGCCGAGAAGAGGCCCTTCATCCTTTCTGAGCATCGTATAGGGCAACTCCGCCCGAACCGCCTGGATAAAAAGGTCTCTTGATACGCCGGCTATCTTCTCCTGAAATTTAAATCCATGCACATAAAACACATGGGAACAGCCCTCCCGAACAACCGGCGGCTCAATGGCGGGAATCTGGCCAAGACGCTCTGCAAGATAAAAACAATTCGTCTGACGTTCTTTGATCAGGCCATCGAGTTTTCTGAGTTGACATCGGGTAATCGCCGCTTCGATTTCCGGCATGCGGAAGTTAAACCCGATCATATTAACCAGATGCTCTTTTGGACTCTTTTTTCCATCCAGCACCGCCTCCGCGTGGTTTCGTATGAGGCGAACCCTTTCAGCCAATTCATCGTTGTCAGTTACAACAACGCCCCCCTCGCCGCAGTGGATGTGCTTATGGTAATTTAATGAAAAAACGCCGATATCCGCCAAGGTTCCGGCGTGTTTTTTCTTATAGGTCGCGCCAGGGGCCTGGGCGCAATCTTCTATCACATAAAGGCCATGTTTTTTAGCGAGGGCGTTGATCAAATCGGCGTTATACGGCTGGCCGAAAATATCCACGGCCATGATGGCCCTTGTTTTTGGAGTGATACGAGATTCCACGGATGCTGGATCAAGGCAAAAGCAATCCTCCTCGATATCCGCGAAAACAGGGATCGCGTTATAGATCAGGGCGGCTGTCGCAGAGGCGCTCATCGTATAGGGTGAAACGATCATTTCGTCGCCGGGCTCAATCCCGATGGCGCCCACCGCGCAATAGAGCCCGGAGGTGGCCGAGTTGACCGCCATGGCATGCTTCACGCCAAAATAGCCGGCCCATTCCTTTTCAAGCCTCTGAACCTCAGGGCCGCCATAAAAATCATCATGCCAGCAGCCAAGATATCGGGATAAAATCCCTGAATCCATCACCCGTAAAACCTCTTTTTTTTCTTCCTCTCCAATGACCTGATATGCCGGAAAGGGGTTGGTTCTTACAGGAGCCCCGCCTTTAATTGCAAGTGTCGTCATAAAAATCGCTCGGTAAAAAGGGTATTATAGTCTGTTATTTTTTCGATGCCATCGTGGGGCAAGGAAATCCGCCATTGTTTTCCGGTGATGCAGCTCACCACTTTACGCCCCATATCAAGCGCGGTCGCGAGGGCGGCGCTTTCAACCCCCACAACCACTTGATGATTGAATAGATCCGTCACAAGCCTTTCTTCAGCAGAGAATTGCAACAGCGCGCCGCATTGTTCTTCATGGACGAGCCCCGCATACTTCTCTTTACCCTCTGAGGGATGGAGTCGCAATGTAACCTTTTGAAATAAGCCGGGGGATTTTTTTAGCGCCTTGAGAAAGCGCCTCATATTCTCATATTCATCATCGTAGAGGCATGCGTTTTCCTGAAAGGAAGCTTTCAGTTTTCTGCTAACTGGTTCACAAATGAACAAAAGAGCCGAAAGCCCCTGGGGGGGCGGAGAAACTTTCGCCATCTCAAGCATCTGTTGGGTGCGTGGATTGGGAACCAGCTTCAACAACCTCTCTGGAAATCCTTCCGCGCGGGCGAGTTCAATCGCATAGCGATCCCCAGCCCACAGTTCATCAGGCAATTGCGACAGGTCTCCCCGTGCTCCAAACCGCTCCCAATATAGGTCCCAGTGATCCAAAAAGCATATGGTCTTTATTTTCATCTGTTTGGCTCTTTGAATCACCCTTCTTTCCAGATCGGATTCCAGGCTGGTTCCGCACAAGACAAAGCCATGGGGGAAAAGGGCCTCAAGATCATCCATTTCGGCGTGTTGAAACGCGCCAACATCCCGTTGAAAAATTTTTATCGCCGGGCCGCCAAGGTAAAATAAGAAGGTGTAGCGGTCTCTGTTTTCATTGACCCAGGCGGAAAGAATCTCCGCGCCGCCGCTGTCATGGCAGGCGATAAAGAGGTTAGGCTTCAATGAACGCTCCATCATCTTTTACGGCAAGGCACACCTGAAGCGTTTCCAATGCTTCCCTGAAATTTGTTTCCCCTCCCTTCTCCACACATTGAATGATCTGATCCAGCGCGTCATACTGATAGTTGGCACAGTCCGGTTGGTCGATTGACAATGGCCTTCTATCGATGCCCCAGAGTTCAACTGTTTCAAAGTAGTGTTTAAAGGAGACTTTCCCCGCCTCGAAATAGAGCACGCCATCTCCTGAACCATAGGAGGTCATGGATGCGTAAAAAGAGATGGGCGCGTGATTGAAATAGAGGACAAACGGAATCGCCACATCCCCCCATGGTTCGCTCTCGGTTTTTCCCCCAATCGTTTGAATACGTTCTGGGATGCCGTAGTGTTGAAGAAGCAGTGCGATCATATGAGAGGCGTTGTTGAAGAGTCCCCTCGAATAAGAGAGGTGGCCGCTCATAAGCCTGCCAAAATTATTCCGATGGATCGTGTCAAAGATAGCGTGGACAGATGGAAGATAGTGCCTGAAATAATTGACAAATATTGGTATTTTTTCTTCTTTCGCACGCCTTTCAATCGAAAGGGCCTCATTCCAATGCAGGGCCACCGGTTTTTCTAGAATGATAAAATCGGGTTTATGCGCCAAACAGGCCATCATGGGTTCGATTCTAACGGGAGAAGGCGTAGAGATGATGAAAGCGTCTGCGTGGGAGGAGATCTCCGCTGCCCGCATTAGGCTTTCATAGGCGGGTTTTCCGGTAAAGGCGGTAAATCGCTCTCGCTTTTCCAAATCCGGATCAACGCCTCCCACGAGTTCACAACACGGATGGGCCATACAGGCCTTGGCATGGGTGGCGATGTTTCCTTCAGCTCCTTGGAGATCATACCCAACGGCGATATTCCCCAACCCGACAAGAAGGATCTTGTAAATTTTATTCTTCATTCTGTGATGGGTGTCTCTGAACGATGTGGGCGTTAAGAGCCGCCACTTCAGGATGGGCTTTCAGATACGCCATAATATCATAGAGGTTAAAACACGGATATTTCTCATATAAGGCGTTAAAAACCGAATCGATAAGGAGATAGTCATCCGTTTCATCCAGCGTCAAGCGAACGGTGGGAGCGTATAAGGGGGGGGGGGGCGGGAAGCGTCACCAGCCGAAACTGGTCCGGATTTCGGATAAAATACCAGCTCACATGCTCTCGATCGGGAGCCGTCAGCCCTTTTTCATCCGCTATTTTTAATAGATCTCTTGAAAACACTTGCACATCCATTCCCAGGGGAAACGATGGCTTTAGGTCGTTACTGGCGTAATCACACTCATTGTACATGTACAAATCGATCGTTTGAGCGACAATGGATGGATCAATGAGCGGGCAGTCCCCTGTAATTTCGACGATAATATCCGTCTTGCATGCTTCCGCGGCAAGCAACACCCGCTTTAAGACATCTTCCTCATCTCCCCGAAAACACTGAACCCCTATCTTTTCAGCCAACGCCGCGATACAATCATCCGTGGCGTTGGCTGTTGTCGCAAAGAGGATGGTATCGATCGCCTTCACGGTGGATAACCGTTCGGCGATATGCTCCAGCATGGTTTTGCCGCACGACGTGAGCATCACTTTTCCCGGAAGCCGGGTGGAGGTCATCCGGCACTCGATGATCGCCGTTATCTTTTTCTTATTATCACGATTCATGACCAGGGATTACCCCCTATTGTTTTTCCAACAAGAACATCCTATCCACATTATCGCTCTCGATATAGGGGAGCCTCATCTCTTGAACCAGCGTTAAATCGTTGAATCGTGTTAAGTATTCCCTGGCGTAATTCCCTTTCCACAGAATGTTTGGCTCTCCTCTGTAAGGAATCATCGTGAAATCTTCGCTGTCATATTCAAATCCCCAAATAAACCGGTTACAGCATCGATGAATTTCATCCAAAGCCATCTTCAAATCAACGGGATTGATATGAATTAAAACGCCGGAGGTAAACACCATGTCAAAGTAACGATCTTTATAAGGGATATCAAATGCCGACCCTTGGATGATATTCACGCCTCTCGTGAGCATCTTTGATTTTTCGACCGCGTACTCCTGGAGTTCAATTCCGTATAAGCGGTTAAACCCCATCGTTTTCAGGAGTTGAAGTTGCGTTCCCACATTGGAGCCGACCTCCAAAATTTTTGAGTTTCTATCTAAAAATCCGATGAATTTTTCATTTAAAAGCGACCTGGTCACACCAAACTGCTTTTCATACAGGGAATTCATCTGTTCTTCATTCAAGGGATTTCTATCGGTATACTCTTTCCCGAAGATATTTTGCCAAACATTCATCTGATCTGTTTTTAGCATGACGCGTGTCCACTTCCCATTTCATTGATAATTCTAACAGGGATATCCTTCATTTTAAGATAGGCCTTCGCTTCAAGGGGGGTCTGCTCCGTGAAATGAAACATGCTCGCCGCGGCGACCGCGGAGGCTTTTCCAACATGCAGCGCTTCAACCATATGTTGAAAGTTTCCCGCGCCGCCAGAGGCAATCACGGGGATGGAAACCGTTTCGGCGACCCTCCGTAAACACTCCAAATCGTACCCGTTCATCATTCCATCATTATCGATGGAGGTTAAAAGCAACTCTCCCGCACCCAGCCGTTCACACTCCATGGCGAATTGTTCCGGTGAAAGCCCGGTGGCTTTTCGTCCCGAATGAGAGTAAACCTCATGACGATTGGAATCCACCCGGACATAATCAATGGAAACGACAACACATTGGGAGCCGAACGTGTCGGCGACCGATTGAATAAACGATGGATTTTCTACAGCGATGGTATTGATGGCGATCTTATCCGCTCCGACTTTCAAGAGACGGGTGACATCATCCAAGGTCCGTATGCCGCCCCCGACTGTGAGGGGCATGAAACACTCATCAGCGATATCGTCGATCAGTGAGAAATCGGGGGAACGGCCTTCTAACGTCGCTGAAATATCAAGGAAAATAAGTTCATCCACTTCCCTTAAATTATATACTTTAACCGCCTGGAGAACGCCGCCAACGCGCCGCCAGCTATTAAAGGCGGTCCCTTTCACCAATCCGAAATTCTTATATAATAGCGTTGGAATGATGCGAACTTTCAGCATAGCTCGATAAAATTCTTTAAAAACCGCAGCCCCATGCGTTGACTTTTTTCAGGGTGGAACTGCGTTCCGTAACACTTCCCGTGGGCAATGACAGAGGCGAAGTCGCAGCAATAGGAACTCGTTCCCACAATATACGCTTCGTCGCACTGGAAATGATAGCTGTGAACAAAATAAAAATCGGTATGATCGGGAATGTCGCAGAGGATCGGATCACGCCGTCGCCATTTCACGTCATTCCATCCAATGTGCGGAATTTTGATCTTATTTGAATCCGGTGAAAATTTAACGACTCTCCCATGGATCAAATCAAGGCCTTGGGCAACGCCCCCTTCCGTTCCCACACTTGCCATGAGATGCATGCCGAGACAGATGCCCAGAAAGGGGGCTTTCTCTTCTTGCGCTTTTTGTTTCAACACAGAAATCAAGCCGCGTTTTTCAAGCTGGGCCATCCCTTCAGCAAATGAGCCGACCCCAGGCAAAATAAGGCCATCGGCGTTCATGATCGCTTCAGGAGCGTCCGTAACGACCCCGTGGGCACCGCAGCGACTCACCGCCCGGCATACGGAATCGACATTACCAATGCCATAGTCAATAACAACGACGTGCTTCATACATTATCGTAAT
>JAGVHJ010000053.1 GCA_020056645.1 Desulfobacterales bacterium | reverse complement strand
GATTGGGGCGAAGCTTGGGAAAAGCAGGTGTCCGCCGGGTCGTCGGTGAGGCACATCACGCCGCACGGTTCAAGCTCGATTCCCATGGCCGTTTTTTCAGAACGGATGGAAACGGACCTTCCCGAGAGAAGATCGAAAAAGAGGGCTCCGCTGAAACCGGCCTCTTCCTTATCGAAGGATGCGTAAACCGGATGGCCGCATTCAAGATTGACGAGGACGATGAGCTTTTTACCGGATGGAAGGTGACGCCTCAGGAGCGCGATAAAGTTTCCTTCTCCCTTCTGGATAAAACGAAGCTTGGTTCCATCGAAGAAGCATGGATGGTGTTTTAATAGGAGAGAGAGCCTCTGGATATGATGGACCTGGTTTTCCGAAGCGCCCCAGTTGAGGGATTTGGATTCGTGGACGATGATTTTTTCCGTGGCGAACCACTCCACGCCGTTTGCGAAACCAAACGCGCCGTTAACCGACATGAGGGCCGAGAGGGTGGTTCTCATCACCGCATAGGGATGGGATTGAGCCGCCAGTCTCTTGTTGTCGTGGGTTTCGGCAAAGTGGACCATGAGCCCCTCTTTGGCGGAGATATCCCAGGCTTCTGGCAGATAGCCTTCGATCTGTCCCCGGTCATAGTTCTGAAAGAGTTCCGAATAGGCCCAGTTGAAATTTCCCGTGTTCAAAATATCACGGGTCACGGAGATTTTCCCCCCCAATCCTTCTAGAAAAAAGAGGGTGTCCGGAAACTGCTCCCGGACCACGGAGACGATATATTGCCAGGCAGGGACAGGGATCATGTATCCGGCGTCACACCGGAACCCGTCCACTCCCCGTTTACACCATAGCAGAAAAACAGAGGCCATGAATTTCCATAGCTCTTTTTTCGAATAGTCGAGCCGGGTGAGGTCGCTCCATAAAACACCCCATGCGCCGGGATTTTCGATGCGGCCATGTTCGTCCCTCACCAGCCATTCAGGGTGGGACTCATGAAGGCTTGCGGCCCATCCTGTATGGTTGATGGCGAAATCGAGTATGAGTCTGGCGTGGCGTCCGTGAATGGCGTCTATCAGCTCTTCAAATTGTTCAAGGGGGGTCGCCGTGGGGTCGAATTCGGCCTGGGCCGGATCGACCGCGGTAAAGCTCAAGGCCGCATAGGGGCTTCCGAACCGTCCCATTCTCGCGTAGGTCGTTGGCGTCGGATGCACGGGCAGAAGATAGATGAAACGGCAACCCAGGGTTCCTGTGATGAAGTCGAGTTTTTTTTTCAAATCCCTGAAGGTTCCGGAGGGGGGGATGACCGTGTAGGCGCTTTTATCTAAGTGCTGGATGGCGGTGTCGCTCTCGGCGGATAGGTCGAACCCGCCTTGAATATTGGGGCCGAACTGGCGGACAAAGGCGTTGTAGATGATGTTTCCGGAACAGGTGAAGGCCGGTTCAACGTTGATGACGCTATTGCCGCCCTCGGGCCACAGGGGATCGGGTTTTTCTTTTTCGAGAAAAAAACACTTGGCTTCGAAATGGCCGGTTTCACATAACGCAAGCGTGATGGTGAAGAGGCGGCCGCTCTTCCGGATCATGGGAATATCGAACCAGTCCCTTCCGGAGATAGGGATGTCATCCTCAATTAACCGAATGATTTCAAACCGTTTAAGGGAGGCATGGCCGAGATTTGTACGGAGAAAGGCGTCGCCCTCCAAAGGCGTGGGGAGCAGCAGGGTGAAAGTGACCGTGTCCCCTTTGAACATGAGAAACGTGTGTCCTGGCGAAGGCGTTTGGATCATTGAGAAAGCACTATTCATGGAACTGGGAAAAAATCAAGTTTTCGTTCGGGAACGTTCTAAATAAAAGCAGCAGCTCTCCTCCGGTCTATTCATCGCCCAGGCGAAAAAGAAGGTTCAAGCCATGCCCAGATCGGCCATCTGGTTGGTGGACATCATCCAGGAAGAGCGGGTCGTTCCGAATCCAAACACAAAATGGGTGATCCTCTGGTCATACATGAGGCCGATGCCATACATGGTTTGCGAGCCGCCGGCGATTTTCCGGCACCACTTGACTTCGGCATGGTAACTCTTTTTCTCACCGGTCACCGGATCGTTCTCCGGAGCGTCGAGCGTGACGGTGATGGCGGTTCCTGGAGGAAGGAAATACAAAGATTCAAGATACATCCCGCCCCGGCTGTAATTGCCCAAGGCCGCGCTGATCGACGGGGAATTCTCTTTAGAAAAGAGATTTTTTTTATGGATGCCGGTTTCGATTGTGACCGGAACCTCATAGGTGTATCGTGTATACGATCTCCGGTTTGTAGAAGTCATCATGTGCCCCCCCTTTTTATCTCTTGTTTTTAGCCTTAAGGCGGTTTTTGTTATACCGGCTTGAATCCAAGGAGACTCTCCGGTAATTCGCAAGAATCGATCCGGGAATCGACAAACGGTTGTAGCAAATCATATGCCATAACCATTTCTTTTCGTATACTTCAAAAAAACCCTTGATTAGAGAATGCGCAAGGCAAGTCGAGTTTGAAAAAACAACAAGAAAACGTAAAATCCGGAAACAATACCCGTTTGAGTTGGAGGGATTATAGAGGAGGGATTCTCTTTTGTCAAAAGAATACCTGCGATAGATGAATAAAAAAAGATGCGATCTTTACAGATTGTAAAAGAGCATATAAAGAAATACCCTATGGTGCCGATATGGCTTTTGTGAACCCCACTCCCAACGCTTTTTCAGGCTAATAAAAATGGCTCTTTTTAAAAAAAAAGATAAGACAGAGAAAAAAG
>JAGVHJ010000054.1 GCA_020056645.1 Desulfobacterales bacterium | reverse complement strand
TCCTTGAGAAGGTCGGTCTTCACGAAAATCATCTCGCCTCCCATGGCCTTGGCCATCGCCCTTGTTTTTTCAGCTTCCGTTTCATTCACATCGAGTCCCACCACTGTGAGCCGGTTGGCTGCGGCCGCGATGGATAGGGCCCGTCCGATGCCGGTCCCAGCGCCGGTTACCAGGCAGACGTTTCCAGGGTTGAATGTCTCGTCTTCGAGGATGAGAATCTGGTCCTTGGTGATTTGGGGTTCTTGAATGTCCATGATCAATCCTCCTTGAGTTCTTTTAAGTGTTGAAAATAGTGAAGGGACTCGGGATTCCTAAGGGCGTCTTTATTGGTTACATCCTGACCCTGGATGGCTTTTTTCACGGCCAGTTCCACCTTTTTCATGTTGAGGGTGTAGGGAATCTCGGGAACCGCGATGATCTTCGCCGGAACATGGCGGGGAGAGGTGTTCTCCCGGATGGTGGTTTTGATCTTCCTCACGAGGGCTTCATCCAGAGTGACTCCTGGAGCGAGTTTCAGGAAAAGAACGATCCGCACGTCGTTTTTCCAATCCTGACCGATCACCAGGCTGTCTTCGATTTCGGCCAGGGTCTCCACCTGACGGTAGATCTCCGCCGTGCCGATGCGAACTCCGCCGGGGTTCAAGGTGGCGTCGGACCGGCCATAGATGACCACGCCGCCCCGGTCGTTGATCTCGATGAAATCGCCGTGCCGCCAAACGTTTGGATAGATGTTGAAGTAGGCGGACCTGTACTTTTCGCCTTTTGGATCATCCCAGAAGCAGATGGGCATGGAAGGGAAAGCCTGGGTGCAGACCAGTTCGCCCTGCTGGTTGATCACGGGGTTTCCGTCAAAGTCAAACGCCTCGACCTTCATGGCAAGACCCCGGCACTGAAGTTCGCCCGAATAGACCGGCCCCATGGGGTTTCCCAGGGCGAAACAGCCATTCAGGTCGGAGCCCCCCGATATGGAGGCAAGCTGGAGATCCTGTTTCACATGTTCGTAGATGAACTCAAATCCTTCTCTGGAGAGGGGGGAGCCGGTCGATAGAAGGGTTCTCAGGGCGGAGAGGTCGTAGGTTGCGCCGGGCTTTTCGCCGAAATTCTGGAGGGCCGCGATATAGCCCGCGCTGGTTCCGAAGATGGTGATCTTCTCTTCCTCTGCCAGCCGCCACAAGGCGCCAGGATCTGGATGAAAGGGATTTCCGTCGAAGAGAACCAGGGTTGCACCGACGGCCAGGGAGCTTGTGAGCCAGTTCCACATCATCCACCCGCAGGTGGTGAAGTAGAAGATCCGGTCCTCCCGCTTGAGATCGGTGTGGAGCATCAGCTCTTTTAGATGGTGGATGAGAATCCCGCCCGCGCACTGGACCATGCACTTGGGAACGCCGGTGGTGCCCGACGAATACATGATATAGAGGGGATGGTCAAAGGGGAGCTGTTCAAACTGGATGGGCGGCGGGCTTCCATGACCCTTGAAATCGTCGAAGAGAACCGGATTTTTGAGCATGCCGATATCGGGCGACTCGCCGATGTAGGGAACCACCACCACCTGTTCGATGGAGGGAAGCTCCCGCACGATATCGGCGATGGGTTTGAGCGAATCGAAGGTTTTTCCCTTGAAGAGGTAGCCGTCCGCCGTGAAGATGATCTTGGGCTTGATCTGGCCGAACCGGTCCAGGACCCCCTTGATGCCGAAATCGGGCGAACAGGAGGACCAGATGGCCCCGATACTGGTCGCGGCCAGCATGGCCATGATCGTTTCGGGCATGTTGGGCATGAAGCCCACCACCCGGTCTCCGGCCTGGACCCCGGCGTTTCTCAAGGCCTTCGCCAGACGGGCCGTCTCTTCGAAAAGCAGCCGGTAGGAGATGTGTTTCGCCTCACGGGTTTCGCTCTTGAAGATGATCGCTGTCTGGTCGTCCCGGTATCGCAGGAGATTCTCCGCAAAATTGAGTCTGGCTCCGGAAAACCATTTGGCCCCTGGCATCTTGGATGGATCATCCACCACCTGGGTATAGGGGGCCGAATGGATGATCTTCCCAAACGCCCACATGGCGGCCCAAAAATCGGCGATATGGTCGATGGACCACTGATAGAGGGCATCGTAAGTGTTTATTTTTTCTCCATGCCGTTCGTTGATCATCCCCATGAATGCGGCCATGTTGGAACGGCGGACTCTCTCCTCGGAAGGTTCCCATAAACGTGTGGTCATGATGTTTCCTTTTAGAAAAAAATGATCGTGTGATGGGTTGCGACGTTCAGGATGGCGTTTCAGCCAATCGAATGGGCCATTTTTATCACGTTTGTTCTTTTTTTTCTAATGAATTTTGAACCTATTTTGGGTGGTTCCGCTTGGAATAGGTTTTCTCGTTTGGCGGCCCCATGTGAGTTGAGGTCAATTTTTAATGCCTCCGGCAGCCAGATTTTATAAATCTGGACAAATGGGTTTTGTATTTTTATCCCATTGAAGGAACGCGCTCCGTTTCCAATCCGTCTCACTCTCAAAAAATCCGGTTGACAAACGACCCATTCCCCCATAGAGAAAAGGGGTTCAGGTGCGTGAAAACGCATGAAGAGGGAACACCGTTAAAATCGGTGACGGACCCGCCGCTGTGACCGGGGATGAACGCCGCTTGAACGCCACTTTCCGGATGAGACCAGGATATGGGTTGCCGGATGGGAAGGCGCGGCCAGTAAAATGAACCGGAAGTCAGAAGACCTGCCTGAACGCCGGCCTGTGATCACGGAAAGATGCAGCCGGACGATGATGGATATAAAAACGGTTATCCCCGAATCGATTGAACGTCTGAATCGAGCCGGGGATTTTTTTTGTAACTAGTGCCCGAACGAAAACCAAATTTTTTTTTTTTCGAGTTCAAGGAAGGCGAAAATTTTAACCGCAGGAATACATAGAAGTATTTCGAGGATTAAAATTTGAGCCTGAC
>JAGVHJ010000575.1 GCA_020056645.1 Desulfobacterales bacterium | reverse complement strand
GTTGTGACAAAAATGACGGGGATGGAGGATGTCTCTGGATCTGATTGGAGCTTTCCGCAAACCTCGAATCCATTCAGGTCGGGCATCATGATATCGAGAAGGATCAGATCCGGTGGATCGCTTGACCGGGCGATATCCAGCGCTTTCATTCCGTTGGGCGCGGCTTTGATGAGATAATCCTCCATCAGAATCTGGCCCAGGACTTTAATATTGGCTGGCGCATCGTCAACAATCAAGATAACCGGTTTCCGATCGTTCATTTGGTCCCTGTTTGAAAAGAGATACCCAGCTCCCCCGCAATTTCTTGCAGGGTCATGAGCGCGTTCGTGAAATCAAAAACATTGACCTGATTGTCCAATATTTCAATTTTCTGGTCAAGACCAAAACCATCCAAGCGGCTCCTGATCGATTCCAGATAGGAAATGGCCTTTAAATTGCTTTGCTGGATGAGGCCATGAAGTTCGTTCAACAAGGGAAAAAGTTCCGATTCAACCATCCTCTTTTTCTCTTCTGTCAAGGGGGGCGCTGGATCGCTTGCGTGTTTGATGGAAGGAGCCGGTTCAAGATCCTTGATAACTATAAGGAGTTTGTCCAAAGCAGTCCCAAGGGTTTGCAGGCGCTCTTCAAACAGATCGGCCTGCTGTTTTTTAATGGTGGTTTCAAGATTCAGAGCCGCTTCCTGAATCTCATAGGCCGAGAAGTTACCGGCCACGCCTTTTAAGGTGTGTACGGTTCGCGCGAGAAGTTCCGTATCCTTTGCCACGTAAGCGTCCTTGATTTCAGTAACCACAAATTCATAGGTTTTCTTGAATTCCAGGAGGATTTTTTTAAAGAGTTTTTTGTTGCCGCCGATTCTCTTCAGGCCAGACTCCATATCGATTCCAGGAAGGGTTTTCGGCAGCTCGTCTTCGGTCAGTTTCACCTCCGATTGAGAGGATGTCGTATCGATATCTTCTTTTTTCTGGGTCCGTTTCAGCCATTTTGACATGGTTTTAAATAAATCATGGGTATCGATGGGTTTCGTGACATAGTCGTTCATTCCCGCGTCGATACACTTTTCACGATCGCCCATCATCGCGTTGGCCGTCATGGCGATGATCGGGAGGGCGATATAGTTTCTGTCGCTCCGGATGAGCCGTGTGGCCTCAAGGCCATCCATTTCCGGCATCTGAACATCCATGAGGACGAGATCATAGGATTTCTTTTTGATGGCCTCTATGGCGGAGAGGCCACTGTTGGCCGTGTCGACGATCACACTCTCTTTCTCAAGAATTTCGGTCGCCACCATCTGGTTGATGGGATTATCTTCCACGAGAAGCACATGGGCGTTCTTTAAAAATTCATGGCCCTGGAACGGGTCATTGGACGTGTGCGCCGACTCTTCCTTCTTTTTGTATCCGAATACCTCCATGGTGGTGTCAAAGAGAAGCGATTGCTTGATCGGCTTGATCAGATAACTCTCCACGCCGGCTTCAAGGGAGCGTTTGATTTCGGCGTCGTTTCCCGTGGCGCTGATAACGATGATCGGCGGGGCGGGAATCCGTTTGTCGGCCTTGATGATCTTCGAGGCGGTGATGCCATCCATGCCGGGGAGAAGCACGTCCATGATGACGAGGCCGAAAGGTTTCTTTTCGGAAATGGCCGTTTCATACATTTTGAGTCCCTCTTCGGCGCTGTTCGCCGTGGAGGGCGCAAATCCGAAAGATTCTAAAAACCGCTTGATGACCATCATGGTGGAGGGGTTGTCTTCCACAATCAGAACATGTAACTGGGAGAGGGGATCGGGGGGTAGGGTTTCCGGGTCCTCCCCTTCCGTGGAGACTTCGAACTCCGTTGTAAAGAAGAAGATGCTGCCCGTTCCTTTTTTGCTCTCGACCCATATTTCGCCCCCCATCATTTCCGCAATTTTTTTGCAGATGGTAAGTCCCAGCCCGGTGCCGCCATATTTTCTCGATGTGGAGCCGTCCTCTTGGGCGAACGCCTCGAAGAGGCGATGGATTTTGCTCTCGTCGATGCCGATGCCCGTATCCCTGACGCCGAATTTTAGCTTGACGAACACATCATGAATATCGATGACCTCAACGGAAATGCAGATCTCGCCTTTTTCTGTAAACTTGAAGGCGTTGGTGGTGAGATTGGAGAGAACCTGTCTCAGTCTCAGGGGATCGGATATGACATACCGGGGTACATCGGGAGCGATGTCGAGAATGAACTCGATCGATTTTTCTCGGACCTTTTCGATATACATGTCGGATATTTCTTCGATAACATCCCGTATTGAAAAAGAGATATTTTCGAATTCCAGTTTCCCCGCATCGATTTTCGAAAAATCGAGAATATCGTTGATGAGGGCCAGAAGCGATCGGGAAGAGGAGTTGATCACTTTGATATAGTGTCGCTGTTTTGGCATGAGATCGGTGGCGCTGACAAGTTCGCACATGCCGATGATGGCGTTCATGGGTGTCCGGATCTCATGACTCATATTGGCCAGGAATTCGCTTTTCGATTTCGCCGACGCCTCTGTCACGGCCTTGGCCCGGACCAGCTCCTGGTTCGATGCCGAGAGAAGACCGCCAGCAAATAAGATGATCAAGATGATCACGATGGTGAGGACAAATATTTTTTTGGTCGACGATACCTCTTTGACCACTTCGTCACGGGCCATGGCCATTTCATTCCACGCCGAGTTTGAAATTTGATTCACCATCGCGACAATCCGGGGCGCCAAGGGGAAAATGGTCTCCTTGACCTCTTCTTCCATTTTATTGGTCACGAGAACGAGGCCTTCGAAATCGTCTCTGAAATCTTCAATTTCGGAAAGCATGTCCGACAGCTCATTTTTTTCGAGATTTTCGATAATTTTTTTCAGGATGACATTGGCGTTTGCGGCGAAATTGAAATCATATTCGGCCATGTATCGTTCAATTTCAACACGGGCGGTCATGAAGTCCCGGTTGATATCCATGATGCCATCATCGGGGATCTGGATACGGCTCAGATTGTCATGGATGGTTTTCCCAGCATCTTGTAAGATCCGCTTGTTATCGTTCCGGGAGTTGTAACGGATAACCACATTCCTGTATTTGGTGATGTAATCCTCAAAGAGAATTTTAATATCGCTTAAAATCGTTCGTTCGGATGAACCCTGAATATTGGATTCCGCCTGGCGGATCATTTCAATGGCTCTGGCGATATATCTTTCCGCTTCGATATTATCCTCCTCTTTATTGAGGTAGATAAACTTATCGATGGCGTTTTTCATTGAAAGAATAGTGAACTTGATGTCATCGGCCAGCTTGACCTTGGTCGAGACCTCGGTGGTCAGGTAGTCCACCTTTTTGCCAAGCTCTCTGTTCTGGATAAACGAGAGAATGCCTATGGAGATGATAACGATGGTGAGGGCGATATACCCGATGAATATTTTTTTTGTTTGATTGATTTCAACCATAGGCATTTTTCATTCACACCATAATCCAGGGCTTATGTGCTCAGAATCGGACATCGATCAGGGAGTAGATGTTCCACTCGGTCATGTCGCTTTCAGGTTGTGTGCCGAAAAAGAGGTTCGGGTTGTAATATTCATGTTTGATGTAGATAGCCCCCGTTCTCATGAACATGTGCTTTTGATTGATGGGTTGAATATAGTAGGCCTCAAAGGCGTCACCATGAACGCCCAGCTTGTTGGTGATCTCGCCCCCTTCCGAAATCAGGATGCCGCCCATGAAATATTTGGAACCTCGGTTATATTCGAATCCGATTTTTGGATAGTTAATCGCTCGCACAGGAATGGTGTATCGAAATCCCGTATAGACCGCGTCGCCGGTCATGTATTGTCCCAAATTATCGTTAAAATTGTCCGAGTAGAGGCCCAGCTCCACAAAGGGAATGCCGCCCACGCCGATCCGGGTGCCTCTCTTGCTCGCCTGGATTTCATTATGGGAATAGGAACCAAACCAGTCGATGCCCGTATTGAACATATTGTCGAACTGAAGGTGAAACGTCGAGTGGTCAAAGTCGCCGGAGTTTTTGGGTTTGTCAATGATTGTAAGGCCTGCCGGGATCAATTTTTCAGGAACGGTTCTCAAATCATAGACCCTGATATAGCTTAACCAGAAAAGGGAGTTGTTGATACCGGGTACGGCCATTTCAAAGGTTCCGGCCACCGATCGCGTGTCATCCGAACGGGACTCTTTTTCAGCCATGGCCTTGAGATAATCCTGGAGGTTCTTGTTATAGGCGACTCGAAGCATACTTTTTTTCAGATGAACCCACTGGTCCAGGTCTAGATTGAAAATAATGCCGTCCGCTTCCGTGCTGGTCATGAGCATGGGCCATGTGGATTTTCTCGTGGTGTTGTCTTTATATTCCGTGGGCGGGCCGCCGGTTGTGGGAAGCCTACCGAAGGTCACTGAAAGCGGGGTTTCGGGGATGAAATAGTCCACATAGGCCCTCTCCACATGGAGATCGCCTGAAACCGGAGCTGACGCGGCGTTGTAGCTGCCATCAAAGGCGTCTTCCGTGTTGAAATTATGATCGCCCCAGAGTTTAAAATAGCTTAGGCGGCCATGGAAAATAATGTTGGAGGTCACATCCGATCGAAGATCGAGGCGGAGCCGATTTGACCATATTTCATTGGATTCGCCGTCATACTGATTTGCGAGGTCCGGGGTTCCGGTCAAGGGGTTGATCGCCGCGATGGTGTCATAATTGAAATTATCATACCGGGTCCTCATGCTGCCGCTGATCTTCACCTTGTCCAGAATGGATTTGGTTTCAACCATATCAAGGCGTTCGGCGATCTCTTCCAGCTCTTCCTGGGAAATCTCAGAAGTGCTCTTTTTTCGTGATTCCGCTCTTTTTTCTTTTTCAAGCTTTTCGATTTTTTTTTCGAGAAGGGTCTGGCGTTGATACATTTTTTCAAACAGCTTCTTATCCACCAGAATGTTTCCGGCGATTACCGGAGATACACAGAAGAACATCACCGACATGAAAAATAGTCTCATAACGCTTTTTTTTGTCATCGTTTTTTCCTCCGTCTTTTATTTCAATCCCGCTGCAACCGGCAAATCCGAGTCAGCTGAATGGCTGGTTAGATATTTTTCTATTATTTTAAGTTCTTGGGGTGATATTTCGCCACTGATATCTTTTTTTCGTTTATGTTTATCTTTTTCAAAAAACCGTTTCCATTGGATTGACGCATATTTGACGGGAGCGAAATCGGGTGCGTCGCCCCGGGTATGGCATTTGCCGCATTTAGTCACGAAAAGCTCCTTTCCGTCTTCGGCTGGAAATCCCTGCTGAACCCAAACACTTAACAGAAAGAAACTGATGATAATAAAACGGTATCGGGTTTTCATTATTTCCCTCTCTTCTGTTTTTATATTAAATGGCAATTGATAACCGGTTGAAAGGATAATCCTCACCGCTTGAATGCGCTGGCGGGGTTTCATTGGGTGAAGGGGAGTCACCTCCTTTTATTTAACGTCCACCTGATACCGGGAGACATATAAATTTTTGAGTATGCTTTTCGTAAAAGAGTCTGGAATCGATACAGGTGTTTCCCGCTTCCGGATCGAAGGTTTCTCAATTCCGTGATGGGTGATGAATTGTTGGGTGTAGGTCAATCCCTCAATCCCGGAGAGCGCGATGAACGATTCGAACTCTTGTTTCGAAAAAGCGGCGATCATTGAATCAAAGTACTCTTTTTTCATTAATGCGGTATAGGTCAGACCGAAAAAATTGGCGTGGAGTCTGGCCATGAATCGTGATTTTCTGACTAGGTCCCGGATGAGAAACGCGCCATCTTCTTTGACAACGCGGGCCATCTCCAGGATGACAGGAATCGGGTCGTGGAGGTGGTGCAGCATGTTGTGGCTGAAAACCGCATCAAAGGCGTTGTCTTCAAAGGGGAGTTCCTTTCCGTCCGCATATCTGAACTGGACCCGATGATTCACCCCTTCGGTGGTCGCGTTGTCTTTCGCTACCGCGAGCATGCTGTCCGAGAGATCAATGCCCACGATCCTTATTTGTTCGGTGTATTTGGCGACCCCGATGGTGACTCTTCCTGTTCCGCATCCGACTTCAAGAAATCTTCCTTTTTCCGGGCTGGCGTTAATCACGGTTTCGATAAATCCGTTATGGAGGATAGAGAGATATTTGAGTGAGAGCCTGTCGTAAGCATATACTTCCTCCAGAGTCTCCATGACTTCCGGTTCCATTATCCTCTGTGACTTGAAAGGCATTAGGCGATCTCCTTGTTGATCAACGTCAATGTGGAAATGATATTTTAAAACATAAAAAGCCGGATTGTTTGAAAGATCGGTTATGGGTTGAATATCTCATACCCCAGCCTAAAGTTCAAGAATTAATATAATCAGGGGAATCGCATGTAGGATTCGCCTTGACGGCCCTGCCGGGAGCCAAACTTTTGAAAAGGTTGCCAAACATGGTAAAAAAGTTTCTATAAACACCATCTGAAAACCTATTTACCCAGCTTTTTAAAAGCGGGCCGCCGGAGGCATTGATAATTAATTCAAGCTATTACTTAAATCACTCACCAAGCTCTAGTCTACATGCGATTCCCCCTGTTAATATAACCTCCTTTTTGGCGTCTCCATTTCCGGGAAGGATGGCTTTTGGGCGGTTTTTTGGAGGCGCATGCCCGTAAAAAAGAAGAGAGAATATTTTTTTCTTTTTTAATCAGAGGAAGATGATATAATTATTCAGCTAATAATAAAATCCTTCAATATGATTTAAAAAAAAATCAACAACTTGTTATCAATTTACATCCGGAGGAACGTATGTTCAAGCTGGCCAATTTTCGCTTTCTGATTGTTGAAGATGAAGCCTTGAGGAGGCAGACGTATAGACTCAGATATCAAATTTATGTGGAGGAGTTTGGATTTGAAAATCCCTGTGACCATCCGGAAGGATATGAAACCGACCTCTATGACGCCAATGCCGTTCACTTCGCCGTCGTTGATGATGATACCGGATCTGTTATCGGAACGACCCGTGTCGTCTTGAATTCTGACCTCGGTTTTCCCATGACCCAGCTGGAAAATATTTTTTTTAAG
>JAGVHJ010000215.1 GCA_020056645.1 Desulfobacterales bacterium | reverse complement strand
GATTTGGGGGGAGGGGGAAAATGGCTTTTTCTCACAGCGGTCTTTCTCCGGGATTCCGAAGGGCTCATCACCGGAGCCATTGAGACGCTTCTGGATATCACGGCAAAGAAACGCGCGGAAACAGACATGCGAAAAATGCAGGAAGCCCTTGAAGCCAAGGTCATGGAGCGCACCCGGGAGCTTCAGGACATCAACACGGCCCTTGAAGTGCTTCTAAAAAAACGCGAAAACGACAAAAAATCCCTGGAAGACCGGGTCACCTTCAGTATCAAGGAGGTCATCGCTCCACACATCGAACTCTTGAAAAGAACCCACCTTGACCCCCAGCAGGCCATACACATAGAAATGCTGGAACAGAACTTCCTGGAAATCTGCTCTCCCTTCATGCAGATTCTCTCCGAAACTATCCGGAAGCTCACGCCATCTGAGATTCAGATCGTAAACCTGATCAAACAGAATAAGTCATCAAAACAGATCGCCGGTTTTCTTGGCGTCTCCCAGAGAACCGTTGAGTTTCATCGGGACAATATCCGGAAAAAACTCGGGATCAAAAAGAAGAAACAGAACCTTCGGATCTATCTTCTTTCCGAACGTTAAGGACTCCTTACAAATATCATTTTTGTCAAACTTTTCAAAAGTTTGGCTCCCGGCAGGGGGATGGACGCCATGATGCATCATTTACCCTTGAAGAGGGGCTTTCGTTTTTCCAGAAAGGCCATCTGTCCCTCCCTGAGATCATCGCTCATGAACCCTTCGGCCTGAAGCCGCTCGGCGTTTGCTTTACTATCAGTGCCCAGCATCATATTTTCTTCTATCATGGCAAGAATCGCCTTGGTGTTTTTGAGGGAAATGGGGGCATTGGAGGCGATTTCTCCGGCCATGGCATAGGTGAAATCCAGGAGCGTTTCCCTGGGAACCACATGGTTCACCAGTCCGATCTCCTTGGCCTGGGAGGCCGGATAGGTGCGGGCCGTGAAAAAAATCTCCCGTGTGGCCGCCATGCCGATGGCCTGGACAAACTCAACCAGACCTTCGGGATGGTATACCAGGCCCAGCCGGGCCGGGGGCATGCCAACTTTTGCGGTGTCCGCAGCGATCCGGATATCGCAGACCATGGAGAGGTTGAGCCCCGCGCCGAAACAATAGCCATTCCACATGGCGATGGTGGGGTAGGGAAAGTGTTTGATGCTTTTGAAAGCCAGTTCAAGGGGATTGTGTTCACGTATCAGTTGTTCCATCTCCGGTTCCACCTGGGTAGGAATGGCTGAGATGTCAAAGCCCGAGCAGAAGGCTTTTCCCTGGCCCCCAGATATGACAACGCACCTCACCGGCTCTTCATCGGCCCACCGGGTCAGGATCTGATGGATGCGGATGAGCATTTCGGGTGACAGCGCGTTTCCCCGATCCGGCCGGTTGAAGGTGATGGTTCCCACGTTGTCGTTGATGGACGTTAACAGGTGATCCTGGTTCATGATGGTTTCCTTCTTTGTTGATTATTGTTTTTGGTCCTATCGGTCTTTCAGGTCCGTTGAAGGCCAACAGCGTCCACAATTGGGACACATTGGGCCATCGGATGGACATTTCCGCCCGCTTCAGGGGGTCCCATGGTTATTTGCGAGCGTATCGTCCCATCAACTCTCCAAAAGCCGTCACATGGCCCTCCATGGCTTTTTCGAGTCTTCTTTTTGTCGCTTGAGCAGGGGGAATGTCAAGGAGAATATCAATGGCGTAAACCTTGAAATAGTAGCGATGGGTCCCAAAGGGAGGACAGGGGCCGCTGTAGCGGCGATTGAGAAACGAGGTCTTGCCGGGGGTCGCCCCGCAGGCGGAGTCCCCCTCTTTTAAAAAATCTCTTGGGATGTTGGCCGTTTCCGGTGGGATATTGTAAAGTACCCAGTGAATCCACGATGGAAGTATCCATTTGGGCAGGGGAATGTCCGGATCCTCCATGAGAATGAGGTAGCTTTGAACGCCTGGGGGTGCGCCGCTCCAGGCGATGTTCGGATTGACATTCAAGCCGTCCATGGCGTGGTCGCGAGGAATCGGCTCGCCTTGTTTAAAGGCGCTGCTGGTCACGTGCAATCGAGATACGGGGGTGTCGGGCATGGTCTCCTCTCCTGAATCAGGTGAATGATGAAGAAATTATTTCTCCCATGAAGCAATTCCAATGCCAGGGGCTTTCCATCCGCCCCTGGCCATGAATAGTGGTTCCGGAGGCCCTTCCCGAATGCCATTGTTTTGCGTTGTCTGGATTCAATTTTGGGAGTCAAACTTTGATTTGTGGTTATTGTGCTCTTCCCCTTTTCCTTGCTCTATAGTTCAAAATCACAAATCGCGGTTTGACCAACAAAGCCCTGAAATCATTATTTTTAATGTCTTCCGGAACCGGCATTCCACAGGCCTCGGATAGAAAATAGGGGCTGCCTCTTAATGATCGCTTTTTGGCTTTTACCTTGCAACTTGAACAACTTGACATGACGATCGTAATACTTGGTGAATCGTTTGATCTCTGATGGTTTCATACTAACTCCCTTTTAGTTAAAGGATTATTGTTGAATCTTTTCCATTCAGGAGCTACATACTATCCGAGAACGATTTTCCGCGTAGCGGCTTCGTTCAATAACGCCATGCACAGGATTCGCAGGGGCGGGGCCGCTTTGGTCTTTGTATATTATGGTGTTGAAATTTCATTTTCGAAGTCCGCAAACCCTGCTCACCTCCAATGATGGCCGTTTGGCCCTGAAAGATCGAAAAACTTTTGGTAATATTGCAAGAATTTTTCATAATTGCATGAACATAAATATGGTATAAAATAAATTATGAAAATTGAATGGGACCCCCAAAAGGCAAAACTTAATCTTAAAAAGCATGGTGTTGCATTCGAAGAAGCTGCAACTGCTCTGATCGACCCCATGTCCGTCACCGGTGCGGATCCCGATCATTCTGATTATGAAGAGAGGTATATCACATTTGGAATATCAGAAAATAATAGACTTCTTGTTGTGTCACATACCGAGGAAGGGGAAACTATCAGAATTATAAGTGCTCGAAAAGCGATCAAAGGAGAACGAAAACTCTATGAAGAAGGATAATGATACCGATAAAGACAAACTCCGCTCAGAGTATAAGCGTTCTGATTTTCCTGGTGGTCTTGTGCGGGGCAAGTATGCAAAACGTTTGAAAGAGTCATCTAATATCGTCGTCCTCAGGCCGTAGGTCGCTCAGGCTTTCCCGAATGAGGAAGCGGTGAATAATGCACTTCTTTCCCTTATTGATATCGCACAGAAAATGATACCGCCAACCAAACCTTCCACCGGGTCGGCCAAAAAGCAAGCCGCCCGATGAGCTCCACGTTGGCAGGTATTCAGGGCGTGGATAATTTCCAAGCTTGACAATGATACCATATATATATGTGCGGT
>JAGVHJ010000543.1 GCA_020056645.1 Desulfobacterales bacterium | reverse complement strand
AGGTTTTTAGAGGGTGTTTATGGAACCTTTATGTTGATATGTTTGGCAACCTTTTCAAAAGGTTGGCCCCCGGCAGGGCCGAAGGCGGCGCGTCCCAAATGCGATTACTCTGTAGAAGGTAGCTATTCAGCAGCGATTCATCAAGATGGCGAAAAGGCCGTTCCGCGCTTTTTTTCGGGAGATGCGTGGCTTTATCCGTTATCCAGCGTCTCTCTGATTTTCGTGGCCAGCTCTTTTTTCGAGAAGGGCTTGGGAATGAAATGGACCCCCTCTTGCAAGACCCCTCGATGAACGATCACGTTGGCGGTGTAGCCCGACATGAAGAGGGTTTTCAGCTCGGGATGGAAAAAGGATCGAAGTTCATTGGCCAGCTCACGGCCATTCATTCCGGGCATGACCACATCGGTGATGAGAAGGTGAATGGTCTCCGGGTGTTTACCGGCCACCGAAATGGCCTCGCGGGGGGTGCTGGCCGTAAGGGTTTTGTATCCCAGACTATCCAGCATTTTTCTGACCAATTTCAGGATGGAGGGGTCATCCTCCACCAAAAGAAGGGTCTCGCCCTGGCTTTCAGGAAGGGTGGGTGAAATGTCCCGATGCTCCTCTTCTATTTTCCCTTGATAACGCCTCAGATAGATCCGGATGGCCGTTCCTTTGCCAGGTTCGCTGTAGACGTTGATAAACCCCTCATTCTGTTTCACGATACCGTAAACGGTCGCCATGCCAAGGCCGGTTCCCCGTCCGATCTCCTTGGTGGTGAAGAAGGGCTCGAAGAGTTTATCCGCGGTCTCCTTGGTCATACCGCACCCGTCATCGCTGACGGCGATCATGACGTACTCTCCGGGAACAAATCCTTCGTGGGAGAGGACGTAGGCTTCATCGAACTGAATGTTTCCGGTTTCTATGGTGATCGCTCCCACGCCGTTGATGGCGTCTCTGGCGTTGACGCACAGGTTGGCCATGATCTGGTCGATCTGGGAGGGGTCGATTTTCACCTGCCATAACTCTGGTTCAGGAAGCCAGGCGAGCTCGATGTCTTCGCCGATGAGCCGCTGGATCATCTTGAGCATGCTTTCCATCGCGTCATTCAGGTCGACCACCTTGGGAGAGATGGGCTGCTGGCGCGAAAACGCCAATAGCTGGCTCGTGATTTTCGCGGATCGTTGGGCGGCCTTGAGAATCTCGGTGATATCCGCGGCCAAAGGAGTCGCCGGGTCGGTCTTTTCCAATGCCAGTTCGGCATTTCCGATGATGATGCTCAGCATGTTGTTGAAGTCGTGGGCCACCCCTCCGGCCAGACGTCCGATCGATTCGATCTTCTGGGCCTGATACAACTGCTCTTCCAGTTTTTTTTCGCGGTTCTGAGCCTTCACCGATTCGGTAATGTCTCGCAGAAAAACCAGGGCTCCGGCCTGTCCCGCATACTCGAAGGGAACCGCCGATGCTTCAACATCAACGGGACTTCCATCCATTCGAAGGCAGACCTCAACAATCCGGGGGACCGCTTTTTTTTCCTCCCGCAATATCCGTATCCGTTCGCAAACCGAATCCCTGCAATCCGGATGGAACTGCTCCAGAACCGGTTTTCCAACCAGGCGCTCTCTATCCGCAACGCCAAACAGATCCAGGGCGGCGTGGTTCAGGTAGGCGAACCGCCCCTCTGCCTGGATGAAAATGGCGTCCGGCGCGCTCTCCACCAGGAGGCGGAACTGCCGTTCGCTGTTTCTGAGAGAGGCCTCCATTTCGATACGGTTCATGGCCACGGCCACCAGGTCGGATACGGACTTCATCACATCAAGCTCGGCGTCGCTGAAAGAGGGTCTGGAGCGGGCGCCAAAGGACAAGGTGCCGATGAGCCGCTCCTGAATGATCAATGGATGGCAGCAGTAAGCCTTGATTCCATAGGTTTTCACCAACTCTGTCCGGGGGTCGGGGGTGTTCGGAATATTTTCGCAGATCATCCGCTGGTGGGTCAGGGCCGCGCAGCCGCACACAGCCACTCCATAATCGAGCCACTCGATTTTACGGGCCTCCTCCGGGGGAATGCCCGAGTAGGCGTTCAGATGGAGTTTCTCTTTCTGCGGGTCCGTGAGGAAATTGAAAAAGGCGTGGCAATCGATGAGATCCATGACCTCCCGGCAGAGCTCCTCCACAATCCCCTGGGGATTGTCACTCTTCAGTAGCCGGGATGCGGTTTTCGAAAGCAGTTCATTTCTCCGGGCGTTCCATTTCAGGTTTTTCTCCGCTTGTTTCCGGTCGGTGATGTCACGAGCCACCACCACGGAGCCGACGATCTTTCCCTGTGTGTCCAGAATCGGCCCGAAGCTGTAACTGCCGATCCATGTTTCGCCGCTGTCTTTGCGTCTTAACGTGTATTCGGCGTTGGTCGCGCGTTCTCCCCGAAGAGCCCTGGGAACGGCCCACATATGGACCGGCGCTGGTTCGCCGGTATCCATGAACACATCCAGAATATCCGGGTATTCCATAAAGGTTCGGGCGCACGCCTCTTTATTTTTGAACCGGTGAAAGGAGGCGAAGGCATCGTTAAAATCGATAAAATGGCCCTTTTCATCGCAAATGAACACGGCGTCGGTCATGCTGGCCAGGGCCGCCTCAAGCTTCGCCTGGATTTTCCCCCCTTTTTCTTCGGGGGAATGACCGGTTTCCGGACGTTGAGGTCCGTCGTCATCTGTTTTTTCGTCGTTTTTTTCCCGATGCGATGTCGAAGAAAAAGGGGGTATTGTCATCTCTATCCTCCGCAGGGTTGCACTTCTGATGGATCGACGACTCATTTCAAAAAAGAAAAGATACAAGAATTGATCTGAAAAATAAAACGAAATATGACCACCCCATCAAAAAAACAAGGCCGCTAATTCCTTGACACCGGAGCAGGAGCTCTCTATACTCGGCGGATATTTTTTTGGATATTATTTTATATCAAATGGTTATAGGCGGCGCGTCCTCGCATGTATCACACGTATTTCGGATTCAGGGAAAGACCCTTTCAGCTGGTCCCAAACCCGGATTATCTCTATCTGAGCAGGCATCATGAGGAGGCCCTTGCCCATTTGCGATACGCTATCGCCCACGGAGAGGGATTCGCCGAGATCACGGGCGAAGTGGGCACGGGAAAAACAACCCTGTGCCGGGTCTTCTTGGAAAGTTTAACCGAAGAGACCGAAGTCGCCTACATTTTCAATCCCCATCTCACATCCATCGAGCTGATCCGGGCCATCAACGACGAGTTTGAAATCGATGCAACCAAAGAGACCGCAAAGGAGCTGATCGATACCCTCAACCGCTTCCTTCTTAAAAAAAAAGCCGAGAATAAAAGAATCGTGCTGCTCATCGATGAAGCCCAGAATCTCTCAAGGGAGGTCCTGGAACAGGTGCGGATTCTCTCCAATCTCGAGACATCGTCCCAGAAACTGATCCAGATCATTCTGGTCGGGCAACCCGAGCTCGACGCCATGCTCAACTCCCATGAGATGCGTCAGCTCGCCCAGCGGATATCGATCCGGTGCCGCCTCTTCCCCCTTGATTTGGCGGAGACGCGAAACTATATCCACCACCGCATCCGGGTGGCCTCTGAAAAGAGCCCGGAGGTGACCCTCTCGTCTTCGGCAATCAAGACGATCCACCGTTACTCGGGAGGCATTCCCCGGCTGATCAATATCCTCTGCGACCGCGCCTTTCTTTTCGCCTATGTTTCGCAGACGAAAACCATATCCAATCAGATTGTCCATCACGCGGTTCAGGAGCTGGAGAGCAAGAATATTTCTGGCAAATATTTCACGGTGGAGCGGAAAAATGGTGCGCTCCTCCTTTTGGTATTGCTCTCCATCGCCTTAATTATGTATATCGTTTTCTATCCGGATCGACCGGAGCCTGGCAGATGGTTTTTCTGGCCTTGATCACCGTTTCGGCCATTTGGAAGGGTCGTGCCGGGTTGGATTACGTAGGGTGCGTTTTACGCACCCATTTGAGAAAGAGTGGGGGGTGCGTAAAACGCACCCTACGAAAATATTCTTTTCGCCGGTTGGTGGCCGCAACGATGATCAAGGCCGTTTTTCTTTTGATCATCATTCAAAGGAGAGCAGAGGTAAGGATTGAGCTCCATTTTAAAGGCGTTAAAGAAACTTGAAGCGGAGACCGCGCTGTCAGAAAAGCTGATAGGGACGACTCCCCCTGGGCATGCATCTCCTGAAGCGGCAAAGAGCCTTGTTCTGATGATCCCTTCTCTGAAAAGCGTCGGCAAATGGGGGCTCGTTCTTTTCGCCGCTGCCTTCCTCTTCTGGCTTCTGATCCACTTTAATGCGGACGAACGTTCGATGGTCTCACGAGAGGGGGTGTCGCCTCCGGCGATTCCCATCCCTCCGGAAATCCATGAAATAAAGCAACAGGCCGTAACCGCCGCTGTCAGGAAACCGTTTGAAGCCCCTCCCCCGGAAAGCAATCCTTCGGAAATGGGTGCTCCGCCGAATGCGTTTCCAGTCATGAAAGAGAAAGACGAAATTGAAGCGGTCGTGCAAGAGCGGGAAGAGACCGATGTCTCAGGCGATCCTTTTTCAGGCAGGGGCGGGCGCGTTTCAGAACAAACGGAAAAGAGAGAGTCCCCATCGTGGTTGAGCCTTCAGGCCATCTCCTGGTCGGCGGACCCGAAAAAACGCATCGCCGTTATCAACAGCGCCATCGTCAAAGAGGGGTGGCCGGTGGAGCGGGGCAGGCTCCTCTCCATTGGAAAAGATGAGGTGACCATCCAGGCCGATGGAAAAGAGTGGCGGCTCTCCTTCGGGAACAGATAGGCCTGAACCTTAACACTCGATGTTCAAGTTTTTGTTAATTTCCCCAACTCCGGCGTTGGAAAAAAATTTTGATCCTCGAAATACCTCATGTATTCCTGCGGTCAAAATTTTT
>JAGVHJ010000055.1 GCA_020056645.1 Desulfobacterales bacterium | reverse complement strand
GTGTTTATAGAACCTTTTTTACCATGTTTGGCAACCTTTTCAAAAGGTTGGCTCCCGGCAGGGCCGTCAAGGCGAATCCTGCATGCGATTACCCTGTTTCAAAAGCCATTTTAATTGACCCGGCTATTCTACCGTGTTATTTATTTAATATATTAAAATGTCAGGCTATTGAAAATCTCGTTTCTCACCTTTACGCCTTTGGCCTTCACGGAGTGTTTTTCGGTTCTCGAAATAACGTTTGTGTAACGTTTCATATGGGTTTGTCCCATCCTTTATTTGGGGCGCATGCAAAACCGGGGGCGGGAATCATCGATATATTTTTTTCGGAGGGCAGAAATATCGTCGCCTTTGGTGATGGCATAAAAAACAGGATAAGTTCATGAATGAAATACTTCAAATATCTGCAACGCCAAGCATATTGATTGTTGATGATCGAGAGGCGAATCTTCTGGCGCTGGAAGGCTGGCTGGAGAGTCCTGATGTAAAAATCGTCAAGGCCATTTCCGGCAACCATGCCCTGGGACTGATGCTCGAGGAAGATTTCGCCTTGGTGTTAATGGATGTTCAGATGCCAGTCATGGACGGATTTGAAACAGCTGAATTAATGCGCTTATGCGAGAAAACGAAAAACATCCCAATCATTTTCGTCACCGCTATCAGCAATGAGCGGAAACACATTTTCAAAGGGTATGCAACCGGTGCGGTGGATTATCTGTCCAAACCCTTGGACCCGGACATTCTGAAAGCGAAAGTGAACGTATTTCTTCATCTATTCCGTCAAAAACGTTTACTTGAAAATGCGTTAGAAGAGCTTAAACGAAAAACGGTTGAGCTCCAGGCGGCTAACTTTTGTCTTGAACAGGCCACTGCGCGGGCCAACGATATGGCGGCCCAGGCCGAGAAGGCCAGCGCGGCCAAGAGTGAATTTCTGGCCAATATGAGCCATGAAATCCGTACTCCCATGAACGGCGTCATCGGCATGACAGGTCTATTGCTGGATACCGATCTCAATGACCAACAGCGGCATTACGCCGAGACAGCTCGCGCCAGCGGAGAATCCCTTCTTGGCCTGCTCAACGAAATCCTGGATTTCGCCAAGATCGAATCTGGAAAGCTGAACCTGGAGATCGTGGACTTTGACCTGCAAACCCTGATGGAATATTTTAGTTCCGCCTTGGCCATTCAGGCGCATGGGAAGGGGCTGGAACTGATCTACACCATGTCCCCCGAAGTTCCGACTCTGCTCAATGGAGATCCGGGGCGGTTGCGCCAGATACTTACCAATCTGACCAGCAACGCCATTAAATTCACCCAGACCGGTGAAGTGGCCATCCGCGTCACCCTGCAAACCCAAACCCCGGAAGAGGCCCTGGTGCGATTTTCCGTCAGCGATACTGGAATCGGCATCCCAAAAGATAAAATCGGACTGCTCTTTAACAAATTCACCCAGGTGGATGCATCCACCACACGGCGATTCGGTGGCACCGGTCTGGGCTTGGCGATCTCCAAACAACTGGCCGAGATGATGGGGGGGGAGATTGGATTGAAAAGTGCGGAAGGCAAAGGCGCGGAAGTCTGGTTCACTGTCCGGTTGAAAAAACAACCCATAGGAGTGGTCCCCCCTGCGCCTTCATTTGCGGATCTGTCGGGTGTAAAGATCTTGATTGTGGATGACAATGCCACCAATCGGGAAATCCTCTCTGCTCAACTCTCTTCCTGTGATATGCGCATCACGGAGGTCGCTGACGGGCCCAAAGCCCTGGAAGCCCTTTGCCGGGCCATGAATGACAACGATCCCTTCCAGGTCGCCGTCATAGACATGCAAATGCCGGGCATGGATGGTGAATCCCTGGGCCGTTCCATCAAGTCCGACCCCCGTTTGAGCCGGACCCGGATGGTGATGTTGACCTCCATGGGTGTCCGGGGAGAGAGCAAACACTTTGCGAATATCGGATTTGACGCCTATTTAATCAAACCGACCCGGACGTTGGAGTTGAAGCTCGTTCTTTCCCATGTCATGTCCGCCCGGGAAGGAAACGACTTGAAAACACAAACCATCACCACACGCCACACGGCCCGTGAGACGCTGCTGAACCGGTTCGCGGACAGCAATGCCCGTATCCTGCTGGCTGAAGATGATGTCACCAACCAAATGGTGGCTCTCGGTATCCTGAAAAAAATGGGGTTACAGGTCGATGTCATGGCTGACGGACAGAAGACGGTCATCGCCCTTGCAACCATCCCTTATGACCTGGTGCTCATGGATATACAGATGCCTGTGATGGGCGGGTATGAGGCCACCCGCCAAATCAGGAATCCGGAATCCAGGGTCCTCAACCACGCGATCCCCATCATCGCCATGACCGCCAACGCCATGGATGGCGACAGGGAAAAATGTCTGGCGGCGGGTATGGATGGTTACCTTTCCAAACCTGTTGATCCGTTAACGCTGGCCGATGAACTTGGGAAATGGCTTATCCCAAAGAGTACCGGCATGAGAAAAAAGAGAGACGCCGCTGATCCTTTGACACGTTCATTGTCGACAGGGCAGAGGGCGCGCGGAGAGGCCGAAAAGATCGCCGAGCGACAACAGACCCTGGATGTGTTAGGGGAGGGGCGACAGCTTTACGAACAAATTTTCCACAGGGCCCAGGAAGGAATCATCGTCTATGGTCCCGATTTGCGATATCGGGCATGGAACCCCTTTATGGAAAAGCTAAGCGGCAAATCCGCCAGCGAGGTTTTGGGCAAGCATCCATCAGAGGTGTCGCCCTTTTTAAAGAAAGCGGGCGTTGTCGATCGTTTGGAAAGGGTGCTGGCGGGAGAAACGGTGGGTTCCATTGATTTCCCCTATCACTTTTCAGAGACTGGAAAATCTGGATGGATCACCGACAATAGTTTTCAATTCCGCGATGAAAAAGGTGAGATCGCCGGGGTCATAGGAATCGTCAATGAGATAACCGAGCACAAACGGGCCAAGGAAGGCCTTCTTGAAACAAACCGGCAGCTTGAGGAAGCCACTGTCCGAGCCAACCAAATGACTGCTGAGGCTGAAATGGCCAATTTAGCAAAGAGCCGGTTTCTGGCCGATATGAGTCATGAGATCAGAACGCCGATGAACGGGATCATCGGGATGACCGAAATGTTGCTGGGGACGCAACTGTCCAGCGAGCAGCGCCGGTTCGCCATGACAATTCAGTCCAGTGGGCAATCTTTGCTCACCCTGATCAATGATATCCTGGATGTTTCCAAAATTGAGGCAGGAAAACTGATTCTTGAAAAAATTGATTTTCACCTTCGGACGACTTTG
>JAGVHJ010000464.1 GCA_020056645.1 Desulfobacterales bacterium | reverse complement strand
GATGATCGTCGCGTCGAAGCGTCATATTCACGCGCTTTTCAGCAATATCATGGCGTCGCTCCATCCCTATTCGAGCGTGTTGTTCGTCTCGGATAACGCCAACTGGGTTTTGGACTGGGAGATAAAAGAGGTTTCAACCATCGCCCAGGAGTCAGGCGTCCCCTGTCGCATATCGGGATCGATTCCTTGCGGTCTTCCCCTGCAATCGTTGTTTCTTTCGAGCAAGTACTGGCTCTCGCGCCCTGGCCGTTACCTTTATGGAAAAAGCCGCATCGCCTTTCCCTATTTTCATGGCGATCCGGCTTCCGGTGAAGAGGTGGCCGTGGCGTGCTACAATAATTTGAAGCGGGTTCATGGTAAAATCGACCGGATTCAAGTCTCCAACCGGCGCATGAGAGATATCGTTCTTGATAGCGGCGTCTCTCCAGCGAAGGTGTTTCTCATTCCCATCGGAGTCAATCCCATCTATTTTAAAAGGCAAACGCAAGAGAGTCGGAAAACCTATCGATTCAAGTATGGGATTCCCCAGGAGAGCGTCGTTATCGGGTCATTTCAGAAAGATGGAAACGGCTGGGGGGAGGGCGCCACGCCCAAACTGATCAAGGGACCCGATATTTTTCTCAAGACGATTGAGATTTTAAAAAACTCTATTCCAGAACTCTTTGTTCTCCTATCAGGACCCGCCAGGGGATATGTGAAACAAGGCCTTGACCGTTTAAAGGTCCCCTTTACGCACATCTACCTTGAACACTATCCGGCTATTAATGAATTATATCAATGTCTGGACGTCTACATCGTGGCGTCGAGGGAAGAGGGCGGACCCAAAGCGATCCTCGAATCGATGGCCTGCGGCGTCCCTGTCATATCCACCCAGGTGGGGCAGGCGGTCGATCTGATCTATCATGGAAAAAATGGCTGGCTGGCCAACCTTGAGGATGCCGAAGGGCTCGCCCATTGGACCATGAAGGCGCTTGCGTCCGATGAGGAGAAAACGGCGCTTCTGGAAGATGGCTTAATGACAGCCAGGGAAAACGCCTATCAGGCCCAGCGGCCCCTCTGGGAAGGTTTTTTTAAAGGATTTGTCCGGGTTTGAAAAGATTGATCGGCCTTTTATCGCATCCGGCCCTCGCGCCCTTTTTTTTAAGGCTCGTCTTAAAACTCCATCATATCGCCTATCAGATGGCCGGCGTTCTGAGCACCGCGTTGGAGCCAGATGGCCTGCACCCCAAGCATCGGCTCATGAAATACCACGCCTGGTTTTCATCACGGATAGAGAAAGGGTGGGATGTGATGGATATTGGGTGTGGAAACGGGGCGCTTGCCTTTGATATCAAACCCTTTTGCCGGTCGGTGACCGGCATCGACATCAGCCGTGAAAATATTGATAGGGCCCGGGAGCGTTTTTCCCGTGAAGGGATTTCTTATATGTACGCGGATGCCTTGACCTGCCAATTTGAAAGGCCCCATGACGCGATCATCCTCTCGAATGTTCTGGAACATATCGAGGGTCGGGTTGAATTTTTAAAAAGAATCTACGCCAATCAGAACAAGGAGCGGCCGCCGATTCTTCTGATCCGGGTTCCCATGATCAATCGGGACTGGATAACGCTCTATAAAAAAGAGATGGGCGTTGAATGGCGTCTTGACGACACCCATTTCACGGAATACACATTGGCGCAGCTCGTGTCCGAGCTTGAGCAGGCGGGCCTTGCCATGGAAAGCCATGAGATCATGTTCGGCGAGTGTTATGGGGTTGTGATAAAACGATGAGGCCTCTTTTCGGGGGGAAATGCCATCTTCTTGTCACATTCACCTATGGGGTCTCCCTCAAAGAGTGGGGGGAGTCGGGCCTTGTTGACCGGGAGCTTGTGTTGTACAAGAGAATGGTTCAAGCGGGTCATCAAGTCACCCTGATGACCTATGGAGACGAAACCGATCTTGCGTTTACGGATCGACTGGATGGGATCGAAATTTTGCCTGTCTATGCCCGTGACCCTGGGGGTGCGCGTTCCATCAAAAAAAGAAAAAACAGATGGGCCAACCTGCTTTTCTCCTTTTGGATTCCTTTTCATTTCAGGCGATATTTCAAGTCCGCTGATATCCTTAAAACCAATCAGATGAGTGGCTCGTGGGTGGCGGCCATGGCGTCTATCCTCTATCAAAAGCCGCTGGTCGTCCGATGCGGCTTTGAGATGCTCCGGAACATGCTGCGGGATGAACCGTATCTGGGAAAGCGGCTGATAACGGCGTTTTTCGGTTATCTGGCCGAGCTTTTTTCCTTTGTGGCGGCCGACCGGATCATTATTTCAAGCCAGACCGATTTAAGATTTATTCAACGCCGCTATCCGGTGCGCTCAAAAATAAAAGTCATCCGGAACTTTATCGATACAGACACCTTCCAGCCCCTGGTAAATATCGTCGGGCCATCGAAAAAAGAGAGCCGGATTTTTTTTGTGGGAAGGCTTGCGGAATGCAAAAATATTTTAAATCTCATCAAGGCGGTTCCCAAAACAGACACCGGGCTTGATATTGTAGGTAAAGGTCCCCTGGAAAATCAGTGCCGGAAGCATGCGGAAACCTTTCATGCCGATATCCGGTTTCTGGGTGTCTTGCAAAATAGGGAAATGCCCCGCATCATGAACCGCTATGAGATCGTGATCCTCCCTTCCTTGTTCGAGTGCAGCCCCAAGGGATTGCTTGAAGCGATGGCCTGCGGAAGGGTGGTCATCGGCGCGGATGTTTCAGGAATCCGGGAGCTCATTCACCATGGGGTCACCGGTTTTTTGTGCGGGACCGATAGCGGCTCGTTGGGGGAGGCCATCAACAGAGCGATGCGGCTCACGGATGATCAAAAAAGAGAGATGGGATGCCGCGCCCGAGCATTTGTTCAACGGGAGTGCGCTCTTGAAAAGGTGTTTCAGAAGGAAAAAGAGATTTACCAGGATATTTTAAAAATCAGGGTGTTTTAAGGATGCCATTTCCTGCGCTTTCAGTCATCATGGCAGTCTATAATGGCGAGCCCCACCTTGACGAGGCCATCCAAAGCATTTTAAATCAAACGTACAAGGATTTTGAATTCATTGTTATAAACGATGGATCGACCGATGGAAGCGGGGAGATTATCAATCTCTTTGGAGAGAAAGATAACCGGATTGTCGTGGTTCATCAGGAGAATATGGGGCTTGCCCGATCTCTCAACAAGGGTATTCGGCTCGCAAAAGGAGACTACATCGCCCGTCAGGATGCCGATGACGTGAGCTTTCCTGGCCGTTTGGAAAAACAGATGACGTTTCTGAAACACCATCGGGATGTGGTTTTGTGCGGCGCTTGGTTTGAGGAGGTGAATGAAGGGGGCGGTAGGAAAATCAGGCGATATCCTTTGGAGGATCGCGTTCTCAGGCGGAATTTGAAATACATCAATCAGTTTTGCCATCCATCGGTGGTGTTTGAGAAGCAGGCCTTTTTAAGGGCCGGGGCCTATGACGAGCGGTTTTGCACCGGTCAGGATTTCGAGCTGTGGATTCGTATGGCGGAGCAGGGGGCGATCGCAAATATTCCTGAGATCTGCGTGAAGAAACGGATTGGATTCGATACCACGATCTCATGGAAAAAACGAAAAATGAAACTCTTGTTGTGGCGACAGATGTTTGAGAAACATTTTAAGCGCGACATCAAAGAGGTCAATCCATTGAAATTCATCCGTTACTACCTGCCGTTATTGGCCTATGGCTATCTTCCCGTTGGCGTGCTGAAACTCGTCCGAAGGGCCCGCTACCGGTAGCGGATCAAGAGAAATTGTAACTATTCAGCAGCGATTCATCAAGATGGCGAAAAGGCCCGTTTTGTTCGTTCCCTATTTTTTTTCGGGAGCTTCTTGGCTTTTTTGCTCAACTGGCAAAAACAAAGGCCTGAAGGCCTCAAACCGTTTGCCAGTTCTATAGCAAAAAGCCTTCGAATCTCTCATCCGAAAAAAAATAAATGTCACTTCACAAAAGGGCCTTTTCGCCACTAAAGCAAGGCCATACTGAATAG
>JAGVHJ010000501.1 GCA_020056645.1 Desulfobacterales bacterium | reverse complement strand
AAACATGATGGGCTGGGTCGATATTGAGGATGAAATCAAAAAAGAGGCCAAGGAAGCGGTCGATTTCCTGAAGCAACGGGGCATCACGCCCGTTCTATTGAGCGGCGACCGGGAAAACAGATGCCGGGATTTGGCGGAAAAGTTGGGAATTAAGGAGGTCTATGCCGAAAAGCGGCCCGAAGAAAAGCTGGCCATCATCGAGACCCTCTCGCAAACCTTCAGGGTCGCCATGGTGGGAGACGGCATCAACGACGCTCCGGCAATGGCCAAGGCCTTTTTAGGGATCGCCATGAGCGACGGGACCCAGGTCGCCGTCAAATCGGCCGAAGTGGTCCTCTTAAACGGGAACCTGGATTTGATCAAGAAAGCGTTCGCATCGGCTGACGTTATCCAGCGGACCATCAAGGAGAATCTCTTCTGGGCCTTTTTCTACAACGTCATGGCGATTCCATTGGCCATATCGGGGCTCTTGAGCCCCATGATCGCGGCGGGGGCCATGGCCTTCTCCGACCTGGTCGTGGTGTTCAACTCCCTTCGATTGAAAACAAGAAAACTGCGCCTATAAACATGAAGGAGATCGTCATGGAGCATTTACCGGAAAAAGAGAACGAAGTGTGTGTGTCGAGAAGAACCCTCTTGAAAATGGGAGGTGTCGCGGCCTGGGCATTGATGGGGCCAGGGTGCGCCCATCAGATGAAAAACCGCGAGCTTGACCTATCGAAGATGGCGGCCTCGCCTTCTTTTCGTCCCCATGGCACAGCGGCGTTCGTCAAGAAAGGAGAGACCGGAACCGCCTACGCCCTCTTTAAAAAAACACTGGAGGCGGCCACCGATTTTTCATGGCTCACCCGTGGGGATTCGGTCCTGATCAAGATCGCCCTCAATTCCGCCCACACCTTTCCCGCCACCAGCGATCCCTGGGCCTTGAACGCCATGATCTCGATTCTGAAGGAAAAGGGCGCGAGGCGCATTCTCGTTGGAGATTCGAGCGGCGTTGAGAGCGTACACTGGACAAAAGAGCGCCGAAAAGGGTCATCCAGAAGTAACTGTCAGAAGGCGGGGCTTCTGTCGGTCATTGAAGAGGCCCGGGTATACCCCTTCTTTTTCGAAGAAGGGGGCTATGACGCCTTTTTCCCAGGAGAGCCCCAGGGCCCCCACCATTGGAAAGAACCGATCTACGTCACCAAGGCCGTTACCGATGTGGACCACATCGTCTACCTATGCCGGGTTAGTTCCCATGTCATGGCGGATATCACCTCCGGAATGAAAACCGGTGTGGGATTTCTCAGGGAGGATAGCAGGAAGGCCCTTCACTGCGGCGGCGAAGCGTTTTACAGCATGTACGAAGAGATCAACACGATTCCCGAAATCGCCTCCCGGCTTCGCCTGGTGGTCTCTTCCGGAACAAAGGTTCTTGCCACCTTCGGGCCGGACAACGGCCATGTGACCCATCCGGAGACAGGCCTCTTCATCGCCTCGGAAGATCTCTTGGCCCACGAGATGATCGCCTACGCCTTTCTTCTTTACAACCGGGAGTTTGAAACCAGCATCTTCGAAACCGGCGTCACGGGCCACCTGACCCGGATACGCTCCCTCATCAACAGGGGGTTTGTCTCTTTCATCTGGGAGGATGGCAGTTTTATCAAAACCCCGACCATGCCCCTCTTTATTCCAGGAAATATTTACGCCCACCCTTCCGTGGTGACCTTCATGAAACGGAAAGGCGGGATCCCCGGTCAATTCCAGTTTGAAACGGTCAATGCGCCGGATGGATCCTCATCGCTCAAAGAGTATCTCACCCGGAGAACCGCCCCCGGAAGCGTCGTGTAGGATGGAGGGATCGAAGCGACACCCATCCACCGATCTATAGTTGATTTGTAACTCTTCAGTATGGCCTTGTTTAGTGGCGAAAAGGCCCTTTTGTGAAGTGACATTTACTTTTTTTTCAGATGAGCGCTTCAAGGCTTTTTGCGTTAAAACGGGCGAACGGTTTGAGGCCTTCAGGCCGGGTTTTCGTTCGGGCACTAGTTACGTTGATTTCACGTTTCCGTAAGCGGGCCCCGGTATGAAAAAAGCGTGGGCCTTGCTTCTGGTGTTTCGAGGAGGTCCGGCGCGAATACCTGGATGGTTTTGTCCACATAGGGGGCCGGGAAATGGGTTCCCCGGTAATGAAAGAGAGCCTGGGGCAGACACTTTAAAAAGGCCCGTGTCACCTCCGGATCAAAATGGCTTCCCGCGTCTTTTTCTAGAATGGCGATGGCCCTTTCAAGGGGCATGGGATCGCAGTTCATGATCTCCACGCCGTCATATTTGGGGTAGTCCCTTTTCGAGGTGAGCGCGTCAAAGACATCCGCAACCGCCAGAATCTTCGATCCCAGGTGCATCTCATTGCCGGTGAGTCCGTCCGGATAGCCCTTGCCGTTCACTTTTTCATGGTGATGGGCCGCGATGGCCGAAACATCCCGTAACCTGCCGGGAAAACGGAACTTGTCGAGAATCGATTTTGTCTTGATCGGATGGGTGTTCATTTCTCTTCGTTCATCGTCGGTAAAGGGCCCGTTTTTTAAAAGCACATGGTCCCTGATGCCGATTTTCCCAATATCATGGAGAAGGGCCGCGTATTTCAGCACCTCCCGTTCCTCGTTCCCCAAGCCCATCTCTTTTGCGATCATCATGGCGTAAACGGTCACCCGCTCGGAATGGCCGGCCGTAAAGGGATGTCTTGCGTCAACGATGGTTGAGAGCGTGATGATGGAACTGTCAAAGGAGAGTTTCAGCTCCTCATGGAGCAGAGAGTTCTCCAGGGAGATCGCTACCTGGGCGCAGATGCCTTTTAAAAAATTTTCATCATCCTTGCTGAAATGGTCGGCGTTTTTCTTGTTGATCACCTGGAGTACGCCGATTTTTTCGCCCATGCGATTTAAAATCGGATGGCACAACACCGATTTTGTGCGGAAGTGGTTCTTGAGATCGAACTCTCTGCTGAAGAAAGGAAGATCCCATGCGTCAGGAACATTCACCACCTCTCCCGTAATGGCCACATGGCCGCAGATGCCATGATCTATGGGCACACGGATCTGATCCACCCCCTCCGCGACCTCTGTCCACAATTCGCGGGCGCGCCAGTCGATGACATAGAGGCTGCTTCTTTCCGCGTTCATGATAGCGGTTACCTTGCCGATGATCAGGGGAAAGAGGCGTTTATAATCCAACTCCGCCGTCAGATCATAGGCGACTTCGATCAGCGTCTCAAGCCGCCGGTTCAGGGTGACCTGACTCTTCTGCAAATCCTCGTTCTTTTCTTTTAAGCTCCTGGCGGCCAGATAGCGTTCGATTTTAATATTGAATTCATCGATGGTAAAAGGCTTTCTCACATAATCCTTGGCGCCGCATCCGATGATTTTCTCATAGGAGTAGTCCCTGCTGTAACCGGTGATGATGAATTCGGGATGGGGGGATGGGGATAACAGGACCGACTTCATCAACCCCACGCCATCTGTTTCAAGGGCGCTGATATCCGCGATAACGATATCGAAAGCGGTTTCCTGAAGCAGTTCAAACGCGGCCTCCCGGCTCTCGGCGACTGTGAAGGAGTTGCCTAGGGAGCTCACGACCACACTAATGATTCTTGAAAAGGAGGGATCCTTTTCAACGATAAGGAAGGATCTGGACTTCATTTTTCTTTTGTATCAAATCTATGGCTTAATATGCAATAATTATTTGAATCTTAACCTGTTGTAACTATTCAGCAGCGATTCATCAAGATGGCGAAAAGCCCGTTTTGTTCGTTCCCTATTTTTTTCGGGAGCTTCTTGGCTTTTTGCCACTAAACAAGATCACACTGAATAGTTACAACCTGTTACTCGATCTTCAAGTTTTTAGAAAATTTGTTCAAATCCAAGGCGGAAAAAAATTTTGACCGCAGGAATACATGAGGTATTTCGAGGATCAAAATTTTT
>JAGVHJ010000266.1 GCA_020056645.1 Desulfobacterales bacterium | reverse complement strand
CCCTTTCACAACGGCATTCTTCAGGTTGACCGTTCCCAAATCAGCGTAAGCATTCACCCCGATGGCGGTATTTATAACGGTCAGAAGCCCTTCAACGTGACTGGTCACATTGCCTTGAAGTTCACTGGATTCGAGAACAACCGAGCCGGTCATTGCTTCCGTACCCACGCCCGCCGCGATATTGGTTATCATTCCGCCGATGACGGTGCTGTTGACATTTCCCACGACCCTGGAGTTGTCCGCGTGGAGCAGTGAAAAGGGCGCGGTCATGATGACTATCAACAGAACCCCCCACCCTGTCAATGGCAGCTGGCGGAGGATAGAATGGGATGATGTTACTTTTTTTACATTAAAATTATTAGGATACATTTTTAATCTCACCTGTCGGTTTTTCCGCTTTTCCAATTAATGTTTCTGCAGATTAACGTTGTTTTTATCTTTTGCTACCATTTCCGGGTCCCAAAGTCAATAAATAAAAACGACATTTTTATACCGATCAATATGTTTTTTGATAAAAACGATGTTATCTTACATGCCCCATTCATCTTTAAAACCAACATAGCATACCACAAACACGATGTCAACGATAAAAAACACTTCTTACGTATAGTAACATTGTTTTTTGTTTCTTTAGCATACAAGCGTCATCCTATCAATATGAACATTCAATATTGACCTGGGAAGGAGATGTTGACACTTCCTTTACAAAAAATTATATTTTTATTATCAACCATGAAATGTTAAATTATTGCTTACCCTGTGTCGAAGATTCCGTCAATATAATTTTTTCACTTTTTTTATCAATCCTTTTCCTTGACTGTAAGAGCGACAGTATCTAAAAAAAGCAGGGAGAAGAGATGTGAGAATGCATCAAGAGTGTTGTGGACAATGGTAACAGAATATACACAAACCGACTGGGAAAGGTGATCCATGGACAAGCCATCGACATATGCGGAAATTGATCTATCAGCCATTCAACAGAATCTTTCCACCATAAAAAATATGGTCTCCTCCCATGTCCGGATCATGGCGGTGGTAAAAGCCAATGCCTATGGGCATGGCATTATAGAAATCGCAAGAGTTATGGAAGCAAACCATGTGAGCTATCTGGGGGTGGCAAGACTTGAAGAAGCAGTCACTTTGAGGAAGGCTGACATCAGGCTTCCCATTCTGGTTTTCGGCTACACACCACCATATGGTCTTGAGGCGCTTTGTGATTACGGCATCACGCAGACGATTTATGCCATCGAAGATGCGCAACTGCTCTCCAGTTGCGCCACGTCGAAAGGAAAGCGGGCAAAGATTCATATCAAAATCGATACGGGAATGGGAAGACTGGGTTTGCTTACCGATGCCCATGGCCGGTTACCCTCGGCCATCGAAACAATCGCCCGGCTGCCACAAATAGAGCTGGAGGGAATCTTTACCCATTTTGCATCGGCGGACGACCTGGATAAAGCTTCAGCCAGACATCAACTGGACATATTTCTAAACCTCTTAAACGTCATCCAACAAAAGAAAATAGACATTCCGCTGAAGCATGCCGCCAACAGCGCGGCGATTATGGATTTACCGGAAACCCACCTGGACATGGTCAGGCCCGGCATATGCCTCTATGGATTATACCCCTCTCCTTATATATCAAAAGAGACAATAGCTCTGACGCCCGCCATGACCCTCAAATCCCACATCATCCATCTAAAAAAGGTTCCTCCCGGATTTAAAGTCAGTTATGGCTCAACCTATGAAACCCGGACGCATACGACCATCGCAACCGTACCAGTCGGTTATGCGGACGGATATAACCGCCTCTTGTCATCAAAGGGAACCATGCTGGTATCAGGGCATCGGGTTCCAGTTGTCGGGCGGGTATGCATGGATCTTTTAATGCTGGACGTGGGAAAGGTCGCGACCGATATCAAGATCAACGACGAGGTGGTCGTCTTCGGCAATCAGGGTAGTGAGAACGTATCGATCGATGAAATCGCCGTCCTGTTGAACACGATCAACTATGAAATCGTGACATCAGTGACCAGCAGAATCAAACGGATCTATATTCCATAGCCATGCGCATTGGCTACAAATAATCCGCCATTTCTATAGCCATTTGATCGTTTCCTCCGTTTTCAACGCGGCCCGTTTGAGCATCCCGGAAAAACTTCTCCACAGGATACTCCCTCGCAAGACCGTTTCCACCGAAAATCTGCATTACTTCACAGCATACATCAGACGCCGTCCGGGTGGCGGTCACCTTTAGGGAAACCACATGAGGTGCTATCAATGGGAGGGATGCGCCGGGCAGAAGGGCCGATACTCTCCGTGCATAGGCCCTTGAGGCCTCTATCATCTGAAAAAGGTTAAAGAGCTTGAGCTTAATATTCTTATGGTTGAAAATGGGCACGCCTCCCTGCACCCTCTCTTTGGCATAGGAAATCGCCTCGTCAAACGCCGACATACCAAGCCCTGAATAGAGACTGCATACATCAAAGAGGAGTCTCTCTGTCAGCACCTTTTTGATGCGGTTTAAAAGAGCGGTGTCGTGAGTCAACACAAAGGTTTCTGGCAATTTGACATCGCGGAATGTCAGGGTGTTTGAATTCAAGCCCCTTTGCCCCAGTTTGTTCATGGGATCATGCCGGGTGATTCCCGAAAGCTCCATGGGTGACAAGGCGAAAAGAATACGATTATCTTCTGCAGAGGCTCTGTCATGAAAATAAATAAGAAGATGGGAGGCGAAATTGCCATTTGCGACCCGCTCCACTTGCCCGTTGATCACATAGTGACCCCCTTGTTTTTCAGCCCTTAGAGAAGGATTGGAAAAAAAAGGATCATTCAGACAAAGGGAGCCGATCATCTTCACTTCCCTATCCTCGCCATAGGATCGCACCATTTCATCCCGCTCGGGCGATGAAGCCATCGCCGCGCAAATAAAGGGTAAATCGGAGGCAATCAGGCTCAAGGAAAGCCCCACATCCCCATATCCCATCTCTTCGCGGATCAAGAGAAGCGCCAAGGAGTCCACCCCATCAACCCCTCCCAAAACAGATGGTATTTGAAGAAGGTGCAGATCAAGGGCCCGGTAGGCTTTCAATATCCGCCATAAAGCGGACTCTTTCCTATAAACATCAGATGGCCGCTCAAGCTTATCCAGGTCACTCCCTGAAGGACGAAGGAGATCTGCGCCGAATCCCCGGACCTCTTTTAACATGGCTTTTGATTCCTTGCTGATTTGAGTGTCTAACGTCCAACCGGCCATGAATATCTCCTCCTGTCATTTAAAAATAGAAATGCCTTTTTTATTGTTCAAAGTCCCTCAAAAGAGGCCAGCGCGAGTGCGTCATTCACCCCATCTTCAATGGTGGCGGCCCGGGCGTCCCTCAGCATTTTTTCTATGGGGTAGTCAGAGGCGTGGGCTTTTTCACCGAAGATATCAAACGCTTCCCTGGCGACCCGATAGGCGGTTTCTGTGGCGTTGATTTTGGAAGCAACGCCGTATTTTCCCCAACTCATCAGATCGCTTGATGTCTCAGGATGGGTAAACCCCTGCGTAACACTCTTGATTGTGTCGAATTTCTCATGCAACTGGGTATAGGCCTGAACGGATTTCCCGAGCAAAAAGAAAGAGGAGCGAAACAACGCGCCAAAGGAGAGCATGGGGCTATTTACCTTTGCAAGAAAGTGATTCGCGACCTTCTGAGAAAAAAGCCGCGCGGACTCGACTTGCTGGAACATTCTGAAACCTTTGATCCGGATATCCGGATCTTCGCAAAGGAGACGGCCATCCCTTCGATTCTCCCTTACAAATTTCAGTGTTTCGTCCAAGGTGGCCTTAGCTTGGCCAGCAAAGGTAGATCCCATGCTGCTATTTGCAATCCCTAAGAAGGTGTGGCCAAAAAGATTGGCGCCGAACATGCCGGGAATGCTTACCAGCATATATTTTTCAGGCAGTTTCACCTCATTGAAGATGATTTCACCCTGGTTCAACGCCCGCTGGCCGACTTTGTTCAAAGGCGCTCCCCGTGTAATTCCTTGCAGATCCAAAGGGCAGAGTGCGACACCGGAGCCGTGGACCCCCATGGATTGTTCGATGCCCACATGAAGCACCGCATGGGTGGCGATGGTGCCATTGCTTACCCAGGCGGATTTTGCGCCATTCAGGATATATTCATCTCCCTTTTTTACTGCGATTAGGGAGGGTGCTGTGCGCGGATCGTTCCCGGCCTTACTCACCCCTAGAATCCAATCGGTGCCATGGGCCGGTTCAGTGATCGCCCAGCACCCGATCATACTGGCGTTTCTATCTGCGGCGTAGGCCCGGGCCCAGTCGCGAATTTCGGCATGGGGGCTGAACGCCGCGAACACAAACGGCATGGAGGAGACAAGAAGGCTAATGGCAAGCCCGCCATCCGCATACCCCATCTCTTCATTGGTGACTGGGATGGCAAGGGAGTTCACTCGCCCCATCTTTCCACCAAAAGCCGCGGGAATCATCAGTTTGTGATACCCCTCTTCCCGATATGCTCTGAAAACATCCCACAAAACCGATTTGTCT
>JAGVHJ010000394.1 GCA_020056645.1 Desulfobacterales bacterium | reverse complement strand
TATGGCGACGTGACCATCGAGTTTCCCTTCACCGGCGCAAGCGTGACCCTTACCTCAGGAAAACTCGGATTCACCGCGACAGGAACCGCCACCGCAACTGCTACCAAATTTCCGGGAGTCAAGCTTCAGTCCGGTTTTACACTGGTGATCTTAAATGCCACCACAGACGCTTGCGAGTATAAACTATCGGTGAGCGAGGAGCTCTGGAATCAGATTCTTCCGCCGGACAGCGATGGTTACAATTACTCGGGAAGAGCCTCGGTCGTCATCGAATAGACGCGCCGCGCCGTCTCAGCCGGACGGCGAAAAAACCATCCATCAGGGAAGGGGAGGGGAGGGTGGTCAGGTATCCCACCTTATCCATCAGGGAGGCAAGGGGCGCTATCCCCTCTCCCAAAGGCGTGTCTATTTCAAACGACGGGTTCTCGTTTAAAAAATCATCAACCACCGCTTTATTTTCTTCGGGTTCGGTCGAACAGACCGCATAGACCATAACGCCGCCGGATTTCACGAAAACCATGGCCCCTTGAAGCAGCCGGAGCTGCCTCTTTTTAAAGAGCGTCAGATCCGCCTTATGGGGCTGCCATTTAATGTCCGGATTCCTCCGGATAACGCCCAGACCCGAACAGGGCGCGTCGACCAACACCCGGTCAAATCTTCCTCCGGACGATATCAACCCAGGCGATTCCATATCCATTAAGGCCGCCTGGACCGATTCGATTCCCAGCCGTTTTTTTTCCTGAATGAGCTTTTGAAGACGCTTCCTATCCCGGTCAACCGCGACGATCACTCCCTGGTCCTTCATTCGCTGGGCCATATGGAGGGTTTTCCCACCCAGTCCGGCGCAGGCGTCCAAGAGGGTCTCGCCGGGTCTCGGGTCGAGAAGAGAGGTGACGAGCTGGGCCGCTTCATCCTGAACCTGAAAGAGTCCTTCCGAATACCCCGGTAAATGGCCCACGCCATCATAACCGCCCCGGATGAGAACGCCGTCCGGAGAATAGAGGGTGGGGGCCGCATCAATCCCCTCCTGGGACAGGCGCTCAAGAAATCGATCCCGGTCTATTTTAAGGGTATTCACCCGAAGGGTGGTTGGCGGAATCTGGTTCAATGAGCGGCAAAGGGCTTCGGCGGTTGAAAGGCCAAACCGGCTGACCCATCGTTTGACCAGCCACTCCGGAAAGGAGTGGTGAATGGAGAGATATCTTTCAGGCTCCGTGGCCGGGTCCGGAAAAGGCGTCTCCACCATCTTTCTTGCGGCGTTCCGGAGAACCCCGTTTGTGAATTTAACAATCCATAGGGGAAATCGGGCTTTTTTTACGAGATCCACCGTGGTGTTGACAGCGGCGGATGGCGGAACCCGGTCCATGAACCTCAGCTGAAAAACGCCTATCCGAAGGAAATTGGCGATCGCGGGGTCGATTTTGTGAAAGGGGATCGTTATGACAAACCGGATAAGATGGTCCAGGTGGTTCCGGAACCGGAGCACGCCAAACAGAAGGGCGTTAAAAAAGGCCCGGTCTCTTTTCGATAGCGCGGAGAGTTGCGGCTCATGGGCGTCGATGGCGTGATCCAGGGTCAGTCCAGGGGTGGCGGCGAGGGCGTTTAAGACCGATACGGCCATGTTTCTAGCATCGATAGGCGTTTTAGGGGATTTTGTTGTCGCCATGGGTCAGGTCAGAACAGCCCCGGGGGAAACCGGACGCCCTTTCAAAAATTCGGAGATGGGAAGCCGCTTCCCTGAAGGGCCTTGGATCTCCAGAATCGAAACCGCGTCTTCTCCCGCCCTTACCACCAGGGTGGCCCGGCCTGTGTCGATGACGGTTCCAGGGAGCGCATCCATATGGCAGGAAACCGGCTCAACCCGGAAAATTTTGTAACGTTTCATTTCCAGATCGGTGAAGGCGCCGGGCCAGGGATGGATGCCCCTCACAAAACAATCGATCTTTCCGGCGGAGTCACGCCATTTAATCCGCCCATCCTCTTTTTTAAAACGCGGCGCATACGATTTTTGGTCATGATCCTGGGCCATTGGCCTGAGGGTTCCATGGAAAAGACCATCAATGCTCTTTAGGAGCAGAATCGCTCCCTTCTCTGCAAGCAGATGATGGAGCGATTCGGAAGTATCGTTCTGGGAGATGGGGAGGGGTTCGGCAAGAAGGATCTCCCCAGAATCCATGCCCTCGTCCAGCAGGATGGTGGTAACTCCGGTCACGGGGTCGCCATTGATGATAGCGTGCTGGATGGGCGCGGGTCCTCTGTATTTGGGCAGAAGGGAAGGGTGGATGTTGATGGCGCCAAATTTAGGGATTTCGAGAACCGCTTTGGGGAGAATCTGGCCAAAGGCCACCACCACCAGAAAATCGGGAGTGAGACCTTTCAGGGTTTCCCAGAAAGCCTCCTCTTTTGTTGTAACGGGCTGAACCACCGGAAGGCCAAGCGACAGGGCCACGGCCTTAACCGGCGGCGGCTGAACGCTTTTTCCCCGTCCCTTGGGCCGGTCCGGCTGGGTGACCACAAGGGGAATGGAAAAACCCGCCCGGTGAAGGGAGTGCAAGGCCGGAGCGGCAAATTCCGGTGTTCCCATGAAGATAATGGTTGGGGCCATGGTCACGATGCTTTCAGATGCTTCTTTACTTTCCGTTTATATATTTCCCGTTTAAGGGCGCTCACCCGATCGACGAGGGTCACGCCGTTTAGATGGTCGATCTCATGCTGAAGAACAACGGCGTGCATCCCTTCCGCTTGAAATTCGATGGGTTCTCCGTCGATATTCAAAGCCTTTACGGTGATTTTCGCCGCTCGCTGTACATTGGACCGGAGATCCGGAACGCTCAGACACCCTTCGTTCTCTGAAAGGTATTTGCCTTCACTCTGAACGATAACGGGATTGATAAGGGCCCGAAAGGATTTTTCGTTCTCTTCCGGATGCTCCTGATATACCAGGATCTGCTTGAGCGCTCCGACCTGAACCGCAGCAAGACCCACACCCGGCGCGTCAAACATGGTCTCGGCCATGTCTGCGATCAGTTGTCTGACATCTTCATCAATGAGGGCGACGGGCTCCGACGGTTCCAGCAACCGCGGGTCCGGATAGGTGATAATTTCAAGAACCGTCATAATGCTTATTCCAATTTATTCTTTCACCAATAGTTCAGATGCGGGCGCCGCATCTGAAAGTTTAAAGATATTGACGCTTGTCAGTACGGCTGAAACCATTCCGAAGATGATAACCGGGATGATTTGAATCGCATGATTGACGAGCGTGTATCCGGCGGCCTCTTTTCCAGAAATGCCGAAGAGGGCCATGGAAAAAACGCCGCCAGCTTCCCATACACCCCAATAACCTGGAACAGAGGGCAGCGCAATAAAAAAACAGATGATGATCATGATCGCGGACGCGGTGAGAAAATTCAAGTCCACTCCCGGACACCCCAGGGAGAAAAGATAGAAAGAGAGTCCATGAAGCGCATAGATCCCGAAGGATAAAAGGATACAGAAAACCAGATGGGCCGGATTTTTCACCAGGGAGAATCCAGATGCGATGTTCAGGATAAGGGATTCCATGGGACGGGTGAAATAGCGTTCCATGGCGAGGGGCGCGGTTGCTCCGAGAAAAGAGAAGCAGGCTGGAGTTTTTCTGAGGATCGCCATCATCAGATTTTGGGTCCACTCCAAGGTGATGGCGGCGATTCCCAATACCAGAATCAGAGCGAACACCAGCATGGAACTGCCCAGCGTGCGCAGGGTCTCCCGGTTGAGAGTGTAAGTTTTATAGGTGTAGCTGAAATCTGGATCCATGGGCACCGTCACGAAGATCACCGCCAGAAAAGAGATCAGGCACACCATGTCAAACAACCGTTCGGCCGCCACCGTGGCGATTCCTGTGGTAAAGGGGATGGCATGGTTTCTTTTCAACAGAACCGGCCTCACCAGCTCACCAACTCTCGCCGGCAAGACGCAGTTCAGCATAAAGCCCATCATCAGGGGGTGATAGGTCTGAAGAAAGGTCAAGGTGTGGGAGGCGGCGAGAATCGTCCGCCACCGGATCACCCTCAGAAGAAAGGCGGCGTATACCAGGGCGGCGGATGGGATGATCCAGAGATAATCAATGGATTGGAGATAGGAGGATATATCTCCCAGGGGGATTCTCTTAAAGGCGAGGAAGAGGGCGCCCGCAGAGAAACAGAGGCCCGCGATCAAGGAAAAAAATATTTTTTTATTCATCGAAACACGCCCACTTTTGACAATAGATCCGGCTGATCACGCGACCATCTGGGAGAGAATCGTTCTCGACCGTTCGATGTCTTTTCGAATCTGGGCGGACAACTCATCAATATTCTTGAACTTGATTTCACTTCTTAGCCGTTCTATGAAATTGACCTTGATGTTCTTGTCGTAGATATCCTCCTTGAAATCCAAAATATGGATTTCGATGGTGAAGGTATAATCCCCGAAGGTGGGACTGTAGCCGATATTGGCGACTCCCTGGAACAGACGTTTATCAATATCGACGGTCACCGCGTAGACGCCTGTTTTCGGGCAAAGCTCATCGTAGATGTTGATGTTGGCCGTTGGAAATCCCAGGAGTTTTCCGCCCCGGTCCCTTCCACGGGCCACCCGTCCCTTGATCTGATAATATCTGCCGAGCATGGGACGGACTTCTTTGACGCGGCCTTCCTGGACCAGATTCCGGATCAAGGTGCTGCTGACCCGTTCGGATGTGTCGTCGGACACATAGGCCCACGCCTTGACAATCAATTCAAAGTTCCGATTCTTCGCGTATTCGCGCAGGAGGCTGATATTTCCCTCCCGATTCCTGCCAAAGGCGTAATCCTCTCCCACGACGATCGCCTTCATTCCCACCTTTCCAATGAGCAGGTCATCGATAAAGGCCTCGGGAGAGATAGCGGCGAACGAGGGGTCAAAGGGGATGCAGATGAGGATCTCGACCCCTGTTTTTGAAATGAGCGACACTTTCTGTTCATACCGGGTGATCTGGGGAGGAGGGTTTCTCTTGTTCAACACCTTGAGGGGGTGGGGCTCGAAGGTGAGGGCGACGGACGATCCATTGATCTCTTTGGCTTTGCGGATGGCTTCGGCCAAAAGGGCCTGGTGGCCTTTGTGAACGCCATCAAAATTTCCGATGGCGATGACGGCATTTTGTATGGGTTCTTTTATGTTTTCAATACCTTCAATAATTTTCATCTGATCTTTTCCAAATCAATATTGTTCTTGACAAACTAGTGAAAGACCCATATATAAAAAAATTCTTGGATCAAAGCAATGCTTAATTGATCCTTTTGAAAAATGCCGAAGTGGTGGAATTGGT
>JAGVHJ010000218.1 GCA_020056645.1 Desulfobacterales bacterium | reverse complement strand
TTAACGGCAGGAGGGATATCGACAAGGCCGAAAACAGAATTTTCAAAGAGCAGGGAACACCATTGTCACTTGCAAAAACCTAACCGGACATCACTGATAATCATTGTTTCTTTTTTAAACCAGTATATTGACATGGAAACGGTTTTTGGATATGACCAGACCATACCGCCCCTTGAAACCGGACAACATCGTCGAGGTGGTAAACGGTATGTGATCGAAAAAAAACGTAACGATTCAGTATCGCCTTGCTATAGCCGTAAAAAGGCCCTTTTGGGAGTGACAGTCGCTTTTTTTCGGACGAGAGTTTCGAAGGCTTTTTGCCATCTTGATGAATAGGTGCTGAATAGTTACAAAAAAACAAACAAAATAACGATATGCGATGACGTAAAGGAGGAGACGATGGTCAGGAAGCTGTTCAAGCTGCTCGTGGCGGCGCTTATTTTTTCGGCTGTGGGGTGCAATATTTCAGGAAAAGTCACGGATACGGCGGGGAACCCCATGACGGGCGTCACCGTCACCTTGACCGGCGCGGACGAACAGGTCGCCACCACCGATGGAAACGGAAAATACACCTTCACCGACCTTTCCCAGGGGAGTTATACCGTCACCCCATCCCTCCCCGAAACATTTTTCACCCCGGCATCAAAGAGCGTGAAGCTCTCTCTCAGCAATGTGACCGCCAACTTCACCCAATATATCCCGCCCGAACCTCCGGAAGCGCCCCTCTATGATCTGACCGGGAATTTCCTTTTCCGGGTGGAGAGTCCAGTTGCGGCAAGCATGGGAGGAGGAGCCGTGTTCATTCAGGCCTATATCGAGCAGACCGGCAACCAGTTCACCATGGAGCTGGCCGACTATGAGAACGCCATCATCACAGGAACCATCGACGGCGCTGTTTACACCGGCGTCTCGTTTCCAGAGACCTGGGTCGAGATGGCCTTTGGCGGCGGCGTCCTGATCGACGTTAAATTCAAGTCGATGCTTCTCACCGCCCTGGATGACGACAGCGTGGACGGCCAGTTGAGCATCGCTGGAAAATATATGGAGATCCCTGTGACCGACACCAAGGTGACCGCCGAAGGATACCGGAACTGATGATCCCAAGGGCGTTATGGAATTCGCTCTTCATAACGCCCACTCTTCACACCAGGTGATAGGTCACGAACTGATCCAGGGATTTGATGGCGGAACGGATATCCTTATAAACCGGTAATCCGTTGGATTCAAGAATGGAAATAAACTCCTGATAATACTGTCCCGCATTCACGGAGACGACCATGGGCTTCTCGTATTTGCGGCCTAGATCGACCAGAAGATTGGCAAGTCCGTCCGGATCATGGCACAACTCCGGGGAGGTCTTCAGGGTCACCGTGTGGGGCACGATGGCCACAAAGACCGACCCCACCTGATCATCCTGTAAAAGCGCTTCCACAAAATCCGCATACATCCGGTCATCGGCCATGGGCGATATATCTAGAAAGGGTGAGCCCGTATCGGCGAGACCGAATGTGTTGATCTTCTTCAATCGGGAAAGGGTCCCAGGCCCCAGGGTCGCCTGTTCGAGATGAATCAGCTCATCAGCCCCCACCGTGGACTCAAACCCGGCGTTCACCACCCCCGCCACCGTTTTCCGGGCCGGACGCCTGTGGTTCAAGAGCGAAAAAATCCTGACATAATTGGAGTGTTCCTCGATATTTTCAGCGAGAATAACCCCTGCCTGGCGGCAGGCGGCCCGGAACACATCGTAACTGCCCGACATGGAGGCGGTGTGGGAGGCGGCGGCCTTGGCCCCGGCCACGGTCTTTCCGGCCTTATAGACGATGACTGGTTTTCTGATTTTTCCAGCAATTTGAAAAAACTGGCGCCCCTCTCCCGGATCGAGCCCCTCGATGTAAATGGCGATCACCTCAATCTGCTTGTTCTTGGCGAAAAAGGCCAGAAGGTCGGTGATGTTCACATCATATTTATTCCCGAAGCTCACCACGGCCTTGAAGATTCCCTCGTTCTGGAACTGATCCAAAGCGGTCACCGAAAAAGCGCCGCTCTGGGTCAGGAGCAGGGTGTTCCTGAACCGGGAGGGCCGGATTTCCAGCCGTTCCTCCTCGATAAAGAGGGTGTTCACGCCTTTAATGCGGCTCTCCGGCGCGAAATAGACCCCCATGCAGTTGGGGCCGATGATCCGGGTAGACCGGGGTTTGGCCTGGTCGATTTGGCGTTGAAACTCCTTGTTATCCATCTCTGAGGGAATGCCGGGAATCAGGATCACCGCCTTGGGCCCGCCTCTTCGGGGAAGGCTTTTTAAAAAATCGATGAGATACTCCTTGGGGGCCGCGTAGACCACCAGCTCCACCCCCTTTTTTTCCATTTTTTCATAGTGGCTCAAGCTTTCATATAGCGGGTAGGACTCGCCGCCAATATGGATCTCGCCGCCCTTTGGATTGAGAAGACACAGGTCCTCCCGGTTCATGTCATGGAGAAGCTGGGCGATGTTCCGGGCGAGATTGAGTTTGCCGGGAGTGCTCGATACGCCTATCACGGCCACACCCGTTGGTTTAAAAAACCCCTCCAGGTTCTTCACCCGGATTTCAGGAATGGTCTTTGTGTTGGCGCTGGTTGGAATAAACTCGGCGAAGCCGTCGATGGCGACGAACCGGTTATCCTTGGTGATGACGAAGGGATTGATGTCCAGGGCCTGGATGATGAAGGCTGGTTTTTCTCCGGCCACAAAAGAGTATTGATAGGCCAGCTGGCTCAAGAGGGAGAGGGCTCTGGCGTAATAGTCCAAATATTCGGGATGGCCGGTCTCCTCGAACTTGCGCCGGATCTTGAGGGTTTTCACCATCTCCAGGGCATAGGCGTGGTCCAGGGGCGGCAGGAAGAGGTTGGCGGCATCATAATATTTGGAAAAGAACTCCGCATCATCCCCCCCTTTGCTCATCATCAGAACCGGGCCAAAGGCCGGATCCTCCTTGATGCCCATCATCACCTCATTGCCAAGGCTCTGGGTATGGGCCAGGTATTCGGTGATGAGGAATCCTTCGATGCGAGGCTTCGCTGCCCCGGTTCCCTCTCCGGAGATCTCTTTCGCCATCTCGTGAATCATGAAACGGATAAACCGGATCTCTTCGTTCCGGACCCGTTTGACCCCTCCTGCTTTCGCCTTGTGGACGATCTCCCGTGACACCACCTTGATCATGACGTAAGGCCCGAACTGATTCAGGCTCAGAGCGTCGAGCTCTTCCGGCGAGGCGATGAATTTGAAACGGGGGGTTTGGAGTCCGATGACATCAAGGAGGCCATAAACCTCATGCTCAAAGAGAACACTTCTTCCCGAGTGGTAAGCGGTCCGGAATATCCGGTTGATTTTCCGGACCTGCTCCTTTGTAAAAAACATGGGCGATCCTCAACTCCGCTTGTAGGGGTTCCAAAGGCCGAAGGCAATTCCCGTCAATCGAAACGGACGATCAACTCCTCCGGCGATTTGCGCCATTTGGCCGGCATGAGGGTCTCGCCCTTCTTGAAATAGCCCACCGCGATCAGCAGGGGGACCCAGTAGGTGTCCGGAATCTTGAAGGCCTGCTTCACCTTATCCATATCGAATCCATCCATGGGATGGGTCTCAATGCCCAGGCTCTTTGCGGCGAGCATGAGGGTCATGGCGAAAAATGCGGCGTTCTTGACGGCAAAGGCGAGCTTTCGTTCGGGTGTTGACCCGTAGAGCCCCTCTCTCGCCCCCTTGAACCACTCCCGCTGGGCCTCCTGCATGGTCCCGCTCTTGATCATTTCCTGGAAATTCTTTTCGACAAAGGGGTGCCCCTCCTTCCACCCATCCTGATCCGCAAGCACGATCAGCGTGAGGGGCGCTTCCGTGATCTTTGGCTGGTTCCATGCGAGCTTCCGCAAGGTTTCCTTATCCTCTTTCCCGTCGATCACCATCACGCTCCAGGGCTGAAGATTGAAACTGGATGGGGCCTTGGCCGCCATCTCCAGGATCGATTTCAAATCCTCCTTGGACACACTTTTTTCCGGATCGAAAAAATTGATCGCCCTTCTACTGTTTACAACCTCCTTGAATGTCATGGCATCCTCCTTTTTTTTATAGATGATCTTTCACGGCCTTGATGACCGATTCATAGTCCGGCTCGTTCGAGAGCTCTTCCACCAGTTTCGCGTAGACGATTCGTGATTCTTTATCGATGATGATCAC